>CAYMMN010000049.1:0-13874 GCA_964391495.1 uncultured Flavobacteriales bacterium
TCCTCCATTCCGACTACACTATAATTTTTCCCACGGAAAGTGATTTGTTTACCCACCGATTTTTCGGAAGCGACAGGAATCAGTTCGGTAACGGGAAAATTCCTTTCTTCCAAAACTTTTAGCATCATTCCGCCCACCAGACCGGTGGCGCCAACTACAGCAACTTTCATTTTTCGCTTATTATAAGTTCCCTCTTTTTTGCGGTTGTATCCCCACTTTTCGGGAAATAGATTTGTCCGCAAATTAACGTTAAAGACATGCCGAAGTTTCTGTTCGGGATAATTTTTTTCAGTATAAGCAATTTGGCGGTCGCGCAGTTGCAGGACAATTTCAGTGACGGGGATTTCACCACAAATCCAGTCTGGTCGGGTGATGCAGGGGACTTCGCAGTCAGCGTTTCCGGCCAACTGCAACTGAACGCCGCCACCTCCGGGGAATCTTACCTTACCGTTCCACTACCCCAGGTAGGCGGTGGGGCCATGGAATGGAGATTCTTTATCCGGGAGAATTTTTCCCCCAGTTCATCGAACTATTGCCGGATTTATCTTGTCTCGGATTCTTCTAACCCTGAGGGCAATGTCAATGGCTACTATCTCCGTTTCGGGGAGTCGCTTGCCAATGATGCAGTTGAATTGTTCAGGCAGGATGGCAATACATCAGTGTCGGTTTGCAGGGCCTCTGACGGACAGATCGCATCCTCTTTTGCAATGGGTGTGAAAGTTACCCGGGATGAAATCGGTTTGTGGACCCTCTGGCTCGACCCTTCAGGAGGAACAGATTATGTACCAGCAGCTACCGGTGCGGAAGGAATGTATAGTCCAACCGGCTACTTTGGAATAGCCTGTGTATACACTTCCGGAAACAGACAGAATTTTTATTTCGATGATTTCTTAATCGGTCCTTTGATTGGTGATACTCTGGCGCCGGAGATCGTATCTGTTTCGGTACCTGACAGTATCTCTCTGGATATTCGCTTCAATGAAATTGTTGATCCCGTCTCGAGCAGTGATGTTTCGCATTACTCCATTGGAGGTCAAAATATTCATCCGGGATCCGCGCAACGAGATCCAGGTGATTTGGCATTGGTTCATCTGGAATTTGCACAGTCCTTTTCACCTGCAATTCCAATAACCTTGCTTACCAGCGGAGTGCTGGATCTTGCCGGGAATTCAGTTGCCGCAAATCAGGTTGATACTTTCATTTATTATCCGCCTGTTCAGGTTTCAGTGCACGATGTGATTTTTACTGAAGTGATGTTTGAACCTTCCTCCACTTCAATTTTACCCAATGAAGAATACATTGAAATTTATAATACCAGAAATGAAGCAATTCATCTCAAGGACTGGACCTTGAGTGATGGTAGCAGCACTGCTGTTTTTCCGGAATTTATTCTTATGCCAAAGACTTATACTGTTCTTTGTGCCGAAGAAAATGTTCCGCTTTTTTCTGTTTATGGAACTACCATTGGACTTAATTCATTTCCGGGCCTCAACAATGATCTTGGTGATAATTTAGAATTGAAAAACGAGCAGGGAATTCTGTTGGATAATTTTCTGTTCAATAATGACTCCTATCATTCAACATCAAAAGATGACGGCGGCTGGAGCCTTGAGCGAATTGATACAAACTTTTTGTGCGAAGATGATTTCAACTGGAAAGCGTCAATCGATCCTTCGGGTGGAAGTCCGGGGAGAAGAAATAGTGTTGCCGGCACATATCATGATGAGACACCAATAGCATTACTCAGAGCATATCTGGAGGACAGTTTGCATGTGATAGCTGTCTGTAACAAGATTCCGGATGAATCTTCTTTATTTGAAATGAATAATTATTCATTTTATTCGGAGAATCATTTTCTTGGTTACCCTCTGAATGTTGAGACTCTTTTAGATTCCCGGAAGATTCGCCTGGAGCTACCGTTTACAGCAGGCAATGGAATGTATAGTTTGCGTGTTTCCGGAAATTTCCGGGATTGCCCCGGGAATCTGTCAGACAGCAATCATGTTGTGCGCTTTGCCTTTCCGGAACCGGTTGTAAAGGGAGACGTGGTGATCAACGAAATACTTTTTCACCCTATGGAATATGGAAGTGATTTTGTGGAGATCTACAATTGTTCCCAAAAAATTCTGAACATGAAAGACTGGAGAATCGCGGAGGGTGATTACGAAGCGCCTGAAAATATACTGTCGAACGAACAAATAACAGATGAACCATTTTTGCTTTTTCCGGGGGATTATCTGGCAATGAGCGAAGATCCGGATGGAATTTTCAGAGTATATCCAGGGGAAAACAAATACACGATTATCAATGTTCCGGATCTGCCGGATTTTAATTCAACTGAGGGAGAAGTGGTGTTGCAGGGGCCGGATGGAAACAGACTTGACGAATTTATTTACACGGAAGAATTGCATTATCCGCTGCTCACGAATACTGCAGGAGTTTCACTGGAAAGGCTGAGTCCATTTTTGCCAGATGATGCGGAAGAGAACTGGCATTCTGCATCTTCCCTGAATGGATACGCAAGTCCGGGGTATAGGAATTCGAATTTTATTTTGGAAAATGGAATGAACCAGACCACAAAACTGGAGCCAGGAGTTTTTTCACCGGATAATGATGGTGTAGATGATTTGTTGTTTATTCATTTGGAAGATAGGGGTGAGCAATTGTCAGGCGAGGTGCTGATCTATAATACAGAAGGCAAGTTAATTCGAACCCTTGCCCGGCATTACATTTTCGGGTCACAATCTATCCTGGTTTGGGATGGTACAAGTGATATGAATGAACGTGTAGATGCCGGCATGTATATTGTCTATGGGAATTTTTTCAATGCGGAAGGATCAGGAGACAGGTTTAAAAAAGTTTGCGCGGTTGCTTATCGCTGAGCACCCGGTTAAGTTGGTATAAATTGTTTTGTAAATATTCCTGATCTAAACTGAAATTTCCTTTATTTAGCGTCTTGCTCTGGCACTATGGAATTTTCAGACCGGCAGGATTCAAAAGCTTTTTATGATGCTCGTTATGCTCATGGTTACATGGGTCATTGGTCGACATTTGAAAAACGGAGAATTTTTGATCTTGTAAAAGAACTGCAGTTGCCACCAACAGGGAAAGCGCTTGATTTTGGCTGTGGACGTGGCATTTTTACCGCTGTTATACAGGAAGCGCTCCCGGGCTGGGAGATCTATGGGTGTGATATCAGCTCAGAGGCTATAGCGGCAGCTGCAAAAAATAATCCGGGTATTAAATTCTTTGTCCTCGGAGATCCGGCCTTCAGCTCGATGCGTTTTGATTTTATTCATACACATCATATGCTGGAGCATACTTATGATGTAAAAGTAACAGCAAAAGAAATCGCGGATTTTGCCAAGCCAGTTTGCTCGATGTTGCACAGTTTGCCCTGTAATCATCCGGATAGTCTGGAATACAAAGTGTCTATGAAAATGAAGAATGGTTACAACGAAGAAAAGGGCACATTTTTCTTTGAAGATCCGGCGCATCTGAGACGTTTATCAGTCGACCAGACTTCCGCATTGTTTCTTCATGAAGGTTTCGCAGTGTATAAAGATTACTACGCAAATCAATATTACGGAGCTTTGAAATGGCTAGCGGAAAGTGATCTCGCTTTGGTTCTGAATTTCACAAACCCTGCAAGAGCGTTGAATTCTTCCGCAAGAAATTTTCTGATTTTCCTGAGAGTGAAACTTGTGTTTTACTGGTTTTGTTCTTTCGCTGCGACGGCATTTCATCCTGCGGATCGCGGAAGGTATTATGTACTAAAAAGAGTTTTGCAAACACTATCCTTCTTCGCATTTTTCTGGGTGGCCTTGCCGGTAAGGAGCCGATTGGTCCGACGCGCAATAGCCGAATGGCAAAACGACCGTGTGAAAAAAAACGGAACGGATTTATTTTTACTAATGAAAAGAACCTGATTCAATTTCATCAGGTGTTTTAATCTGACACTTGATTTAAATAATGCGTCTTACTTATTTTCAGTAAAATGAATCAATTTTTTTCGTTGAATACTATTCTTTCCTTCAACGCTCAAAATATAAATTCCTGCAGACAGATCAGACAAATCTATTGAAACTGTTTTGTCGTTTGCATTCAGTGTCTTAATAAGTTTTCCATCGCTGGATAAAATACTAATATGTTCAGGAAATTGATTTAGGAAATTTACCCGAACATTTTTCCCGGCAGGATTCGGAAGTATATCAAATAAAATTGATGAGGACATTTCTTTGATACCTGAAGTTAAAGGAACATAATTCCCCCACGTTTCAGTTCCTTTGTGAAACCAGATCAAATGCTGCTCGCAATTGTCACCTGCCTGACTCATTGCATTAAATTGTGTCGCAACCAATCCCAAGCCTGGCGAATAGTCCCAGTTAAAATCCAGGGGTTCAAAGTGATTGAAATGGATACATGGTGTCGAAGAATTATCCAGATCGAAATATCCTTCTGTTTCATGAAAAATCAATCGGTTGTTGTACAGTGATGAATCCTGATCCATTGTATAGCAATTCACAGGATTCAGATAGGATTGATGTAATAGTGTATTGTTTTCTTCCGGAACGGTGGGGTAAAGAGGTGCATTAGAATAAAAATAGGAAACAGTATCTTCTCTGTAAGTGAAAGTGCTGTCTAAATGTGGTGTTGGAAACGAATTAAATTGTAAGTCAAGTGTGAGGACAGATCGTTTGTACGAAACAGTGTCAAGTGTAGCATTCATCCATTTATCATCAATCCTGACATAAGAATACCCGGGTGGGAAGGAGCCGCCTAAATTTATACACTGACCCATATACTCAAATTCATCTCCGATTTCAAAATCATAAATGTCTTTGTATTCTGGAAACTGGATGGGATCGTTGCGTACCAGGAGAAGTACCATAGATGGGAATTCCCTGACAGAAACAGTACGGAACCAGCCATTGTTTTGACTCAGACTTAGCATAATATTATTTGCCGGGTGCGAAGGATTTGATTGTCCAAGACTATCGAACGCTTCCAAAAGTATCTCTTTCACGGAATCAGTGAGAGAAGCTACAGTCATAACAGAAACAGCATTTACTGTTGCTCTTATTTCTGCACCGTTTGAAAAGCGATACAATACCCATGACTGCCCCACATTTGCATTTTGATTCACTGCAATAGTATCGCCCGCTTCATTAAACAAATAGGTAAATCCATTGTTGGATTCAACGATTTCATTTCCCATCCAGGATGGGCCATCCCAAAATCCACAATTCGTATCCACAGTAGCAGTGTCTCTCCATGTTTTGAAAGTATAATAATGTATTTCGGTAGGAGATGTGATTACTGAAGAAATTCTGGTAATTTTTAATCGCGACCAGGTGTAATAATCAGCAACTTGATTAAAAAAAATCTGGTTATTATTCAACTCACTTCTGAACATTGCGGGGTTTCCAAAATTAACCGTGCTGTAATTCTGTGCAAATAGTGTTGATGAAAAGAAAACAGCTGATAAAGAAAAAAGAAGAATCGTAGTAAAGTTTTTCATAGCCATTATTTTTAAGAATAAGGTCTATGAAAGATATAAAAATTATTACCAATAAAGCAAAGGACGCAGAGAAAAATCTTTGCGTCCTTTGCTTTGATGAGTTAAAGAAACTCTATTATTTTACAGGAAATCCACGTTTTTTCATCAATGCATCAGTTGACGCATCTCTGCCACGGAATTTTTTAAAGCCTTCCTGTGGATCGATCGTGTTGCCGACAGAGAAAATATTGTCTCTCAAACGCTTCGCGACCTCTTTGTCATAAGGTCCACCGGCTTCGGTGAATGCGCTGTAGGCATCAGCTGTGAGCACATCAGACCAGAGATAACTATAGTATCCCGCAGAATAACCGTCGGAAGAGAATACATGTCCGAACTGTGGTGTCCGATGACGCATAACAATTTCATGAGGCATGCCCAACCCTTCGAGAGTTTGCTTCTCAAAAGTATCCGGGTCAATGTCAGTTGCATCAGCAAGGTGAAGTTTCATGTCAACCAACGCGCTGGCGAGATATTCTACAGTGGTAAATCCTTTGTTGAATGTGGAAGCATTGTGTATACGGTCTACAAGTTCCTGTGGAATCGGTTTACCGGTTTTGTAATGCAAAGCAAAACGGGAAAGCACTTCTTTGGTACTGAGCCAATGCTCGAGCAATTGTGAAGGAAATTCCACATAGTCACGAACGACATTTGTTCCGGAAACTGACGGATAGGTAACATTCGAAGAGAGACCGTGCAATGCATGTCCGAATTCATGGAACAAAGTAGTTGCGTCATCCCAGGAAATGAGTACAGGTTCGCCTGGTTTTCCGCTCACAAAATTAGCGTTGTTGGAAACAATGGTGGTGATTTCGCCATCCATGCGTTGCTGGCTGCGATAAGCGTTCATCCATGCGCCGGAGCGTTTGCCCTGACGGGCATAAGCGTCGAAATACCAAAGTCCGATGTGTTTACCTGTTGTTTTATCAATAACTTCCCAAACGCGCATGTCGGGCTGATAAACCGGAACATTGTTTAGTGGTTTGAAAGAGAAATTGAAAAGTTCTCCGGCAACCCAGAACATTCCTTCACGTAAATTTTCGAGTTGCAGATATTGTTTAACTTCATTTTGATCAAGATCGTATTTCGCTTTTCTTACTTTCTCAGCAAAATAGCGATAGTCCCATGGTTCAATTTTAATATTTGCTCCTTCTTTATTTGCAAGTGCCTGCATATCGGCAACTTCTTCGTGTACACGATTCACAGCAGGCTTCCATACAGACTCCATTAATTCCATTGCTTTTTCGGGAGTTTTCGCCATCGCGTTCTCAAGTCTCCAGTGTGCATGAGTTTTGAAGCCGAGTAATTTCGCACGCTCCTGACGGAGTTTCAGGATTTGTGCAATCGTTTTGTTGTTATCGTGCTCATCACCACCATCGCCACGGTTGACAAACATTTTCCAGGCTTTTTCTCTCAGGTCGCGGCGATCGGAATAGGTAAGGAATGGATCGATAGAAGAACGCGTATTGGTGATAACCCAGGAACCGGATAGTTTTTTTCTCTCCGCATTACCGGCGGCTGCGTCGCGTAAGGACTGAGGCAAACCGGAAAGATCCGCTTCGCTTTTTAATTCAAGGAATTTACCGGATTCGTCCGCAAGGAGATTTTGACTGAATTTAGTAAAGAGACCGGCAAGTTCCTGGTTGATTTCGGACAAACGTTTTTTGGAAGCCGCATCCAATCGTGCACCGGCGCGAATGAAATTGGTATAATAAATCCATACCAATCGTTGTTGCTCAGCGGTCAGTTTGCCTTTTTCAGGACTGTTGTAAACTGTTTCAATACGTTTGAATAATTGTTCGTTTTGCGAAATCTTATCGGAGAAAGCGGCAAGCTTTGGCTCCATTTCATTTTCCACCGCTGAGAATTCCTCGTTATTCATGTTGGAACTCCAGATTCCGTAAATAGTTTGCACACGGTCGAGCATTTTACCACTACGTTCCATTGCGGCAATTGTATTTTCGAAAGTTGGTGAACCGGGCGTTTTAGCAATCGCATCAATTTCTGCAAGGTTTTCGTTCATCGCCATCTCCAAAGCCGGTTTGAAATCGGAAACTTTGATTTTGTCAAATGGAGGAATTCCACCAAAGGGTCCTGTCCATTTTGCAGTCATTGGATTTGCTTCGAGTGCCATTTCAATTGTTGAGGCACTCGCATCTTCGTTTCCCTTCACCAGAGGATCCATTCCTGATGCGGAATGAATGACACCGGCAGCTGAAACCAGGAGGCAATAAAAAAATGTAGATTTTCTCATGATTGTTTGGTTCTGGTAATCTTTGTGTTTTGGTTTTGTGGTCCGAAATTAACAAATCGCAGGCAGGCAGTTTATTAAATTGTGTTAAGAGAGGAAAGAAAATTATTGAAATTTTGGTGATTTTAGGCCTTTTGCTTGTTAGCTAAACTTCCAGATCTACAAATACCGAAATTTAAAGACGGTAAACTTTTGGTTGACCATTGCTGTTTTATGTTTTAGCCCGGGCTTCATAGGTCGTTGTTTGCTGCTGCACATGAATTCGTTACAAACTACGACCAGCTTCAATGGTACATGAATTAAAATAAATAAAACAAAAGAGGCCTGGTGATTAACCAGGCCTCTTTAATATTTTGTCAGGGGAGACAATAGCTATTGTTTCATCCATTTTACAACGGGTGTTGTTCCGCTTTCATTTTTCATTTTTATAAAATAAATTCCGGAAGTTAAATTTTGAATATCAATTGAAATTTTTCCTGCGGGAGTAAACGGATCAGCAAAAACGGTTCTTCCGGTTAGGTCCATTATTTCGTAAACAACAGTTCCTGCAGATGTTCCGGAATTTACGATGAGAAAATTGGAAGCAGGATTCGGATAAACAGATAAACTGTTTTGTTGATTATTTTCTTCCGGTGAAATTCCGGTGATTGAATTGATATTGATGCTGTAATCTTCTACTTCGCCAAGACTGAAAATTTCACAGGATGTCTGAGCCGGACTTCCGTTTTTCATTGATACTCTCATGCGTGTCACGCCCGGCGTTGCATTCGCCGGAACCTGGAATATACTGGTTTCCCATCCTATCTGATTGGAAGAGTAGGAAACAACTTCTTCTCCCGGATCACTAAAGAGTCCGTTACTGTTGAAATCGATCCACACTTTCCAGTTTTCGGTATACATAGGAACATCCATTTCCGCGCTAAGGGTGATATTATAAGTGCTGCCCGGTAAAAGGTCAGCGCTCAGAAATGTATAATCACCATAACCGCCATCACTTAATGGTGTGCTGTTGAGAAGACTTCCAAGAAATACAAGATCAATCCATTCGTGAGTAGCGTCCAGCCCCATGGAAGCGCAATAGCCTGTTCCACTGGTGGTGAATTGCTGAACCGCGGAATATCCTGTCGGGCCGCTGTTACAAATTGCTTCAACTGCATAATCATAGTCTGTTCCGGCATACAAAGGAGAAAGTATGCAGGAAGTATTGTTTGTAGAAACAACATCCCAGACAAGTGATGTAGCTGTTTTATATCGGACATGATAGAGATAAGCATTTGAAACAGGACTCCAGTTGATCTGAACGGAATCATTCGCAAGTACTGTTGAAGAAATATTTGTTGGAATTGTACATGGAGCAGAACCATTGTGATCGAGGTAATGAATGATCACTGAATTAGAATGAGAATTAATAAATATACTGCTGTCACTGGCGATGACGATGCCACTACCGCGGTTATTTGTTGCGAATGTATCGGTTGGGGCAGTCCATTCACGAATTCCTGAAGGAGAATACTTCACAGTCACCATTTGTATTGTACTGATGGTGGAAGTGCCTCCGGGAAATGGTCCGCCTGTTCCGGTGACATATACATTGCCACCGGCATCTACCGCGAATGCTCCTGGATATTCATCGTTATGAGTTGTTTCATCGTAGCGATCCGACCATAGCTGAGTTCCGGCTGTATCTATTTTAAAAGTAATCCAGTCGAGATAGTAACTTGTAGACGGAGCCTGATTTCCCGCGGCCATGATTGCAAAATTACCATCTGGTGTTGGTAGAATTTTTCCTCCTGTTTCACTACCACCAAAATCAAAGGTGCGTACCCAAATTGAATTTCCTAGCGGATCATATTTGTACACCGCGATATCTCCCATTTGAGCTGTGGAAATCCATGTCACCATATATGCGTTTCCATTTGTATCAAAAGCAATGTCATCTCCCTGCACACCTGGTGAGATATCACTCCAGATGTCATTACCGGCTGTATCTACTACCCATGATGTCGCATTCGCGGTCGAATAATCAGTAACTCCCGCAAGCCCGAGTTTATCACCATACAAACGAATTTGTCTGACGAAGTGAAAATTTGTTGCTGAAGGAAAATTTTTAGTACTCACTCTTACTATGTTTCCGGCAGGTGAAACTTTCACGACATTAAATCCTGAATTGGCGGATGAACCAACAAGTCCTGCTGTACCGATATATACGTTTCCGTAAAAGTCCATTTGGCTGCTCACATGTGTCCAATATTGGCTGTTATTGAAATAGCTATATGATCCAGGAAAAATTCTTTTGTAAATCAAGGTTCCCGAAGGATCGTATTTCAACACAATCAGCGCATTGGCATTATCTCCATCGCTTGACATGGTATGCCTGTAACCAATGACGACAGGATTTCCCTGCGGGTCCACATGCACCTGTACCGGTCTTTCATAATTCAATGCGACAGTAGTGCTGGAAATCTGTTGCCATTGAAAGACACCAAAACGATTTCTTTTCTCGAGATAGATAGAGCCTTCATTATTTGTAATGGTGTATACATTGTCCGTGGCATCCCTTGTGATTGCTGTGCCAATGTTCGCAAGAAGATCAGGTTTGCGAATCCAATCGACAGAAAAGGATGCAAAGCAAAGTGTGCTTGCTAACATCAGACCAAATAAGAAGAGTAGTTTTGTTTTCATATCCTATGCTTGTTACTAGTGAGGGTTGTTGGTTTTTACGTTTATGATTTTTATAACACGACAAATCTATAATCGTATTCATCCTAGCACACATGAAAGATGTCGGATGGGAAAAATCAACTACTGAATGGAATTTAACTGAGGCTGAAAAATTTTCGAAAAAATCGGAACATTAGCAACATGAAGATTCACGGGCAGTTTCACCAGAGTGTTAAAATCAATTTTAACAAATCTCTTATGTTTTCGTACTTTTACAATTGACAAAAACGCCCCCGTATGTCTTCCTCACTCTTACTTGTAAAAAACATGGTTTGTCATCGTTGTATGATGGCAGTGGAATCGATATTAAAAAAGAATCAAATTCCATATCATAAAGTACTTATTGGAGAAATCCATCTGGATGGTACAATTTCACAGCAGCAAAAAGAGCTGCTCAAAACACGTCTGGAAGAAATAGGTTTTGAGTTGATTGATTCACATGTAAGCGGCCTCATTGAGAAGATAAAAAAATATGTGATTCGGAAAGCAAGAAACGAAGTGGATGAGAAAGACCAGAAGAGCAAATTGTCGACTTATCTTTCTTCTTATTTGAATCATGAGTACACTTATCTGAGCGGATTGTTTTCTTCAATTGAAGGCCGCACCATCGAAAATTATTTTATTGAACAACGCATTGAAAAAGCGAAAGAGCTGATTGTATACGGCCAGCTTACTTTATCTGAAATTGCTTTTCAACTGGAATACAGCAGCGTCGCGCATCTAAGCAGTCAGTTCAAGAAAATCACCGGATTGACGCCAACCTATTTCAAACAGCTGGGTTCCTCCAAGCGAAAGTCTCTGGACAGGGTTTAACCCGAACCCCAAAATTCTATAACACCTTCCCAAAGTAGTGTAATGCCTGCGCTTGCAGGTGGCTGTACATTTGTAGTGTAAATTTTAAAAAACAACACTATGAAAAATGTAAGAATGAGCCTCAGCGCTCAAAGTTCCAATCTGAAGAATTGTGGTAAAGCAAATTGCACATGTGAAATCTGTACTTGTGAAACTTGTACTTGTGCGTCTTGCGCAAAGAAGTAATTCATTCACAATTCTGAAAATGAAAGCCGCTCTTTCGGGAGCGGCTTTCATTTGAATTCTCAAGAAACATGAAAACGACGATTAAAATTATCGCGCTGACCTTTATTTCTTTCATCCTGGTGCTTGGGTTGATTACTTTGTTAAAGGCTCCTGCCGGACAGGTGTCCCGACAAGGAGTTTCTTATGGTAAAATCTTCTGAGCATCGTTGAAATTCGAGTTGTTCTGAAAATAGTTTCTTCAGTTGCTTTGAATTTTGTGAAGCATCAACCTTGCGATATTCGCAGCACGTGTTTTAGCTTCTTCGGCTTTTTCTCCTTCAAATAAATCATCCACTGTTTTGGTAAAAAGAGTAATCCATTCGTTGAATTCATTTTCAGCCATCGGAATGCTGCGGCTGAGTTGAATGTGTCGTGTCATCGGATTGCCTTCATAACTCTGATCACCCAAAAGAATACTGGCCCAGAAATTATACATCTTCGGAAGGTGTAAATTCCAGTCTACTTTAGCCATGTCATTAAAAATCGGACCAAGCACGGGATGCAATTGCACACGATCGTAAAAAGTATTGACCAGAAGTTCGATGTGCTTGCGGTCAGTAATTCGTGCTTTCATCCTGCAAAGGTAATGTATTCGACATGTACTGGAAGTACGAAAAAATATGTCTGTCCGGATTCTTCATTTCCAGGTGTCGGAAGCTAAAGTTGATGAATTGCTGAAGCACTAAATATTTTGAATCGTAATTCTTCTTTTTTCTTTCAAAGCCCTGAAGTGTGATGGAGTTAAGCCGGTAATTTTTTTGAATTGAGCTGATAAATGGGCCACACTGCTATAATGCAATTTGTAAGCGATTTCTGAAAGTGTGTCTTCTCCAAAAATGATCAACTCTTTTATGCGCTCAATTTTTAAGGCAAGAATAAATTGCTCAATGGTAGTAGCTTCAACTTCTGAGAAGAAATTTGCCAGATAATTATAATTGTGATTTAGTTCCTCACTAAGCAATACAGAAAATTTGATATTAGGTTTTTCGTCTGACTTGTAGACATAGTTGTAAATAACCTTTCTGATTTTTTCAATCAACACTCCTTGTTTTTTTTCAAGGAGTTCAAGTCCGGCGGATTTGATCTTGTTATTCAATTCTTTCTTTTCCTCAATTGTGAGATCCTGTTTTGTTTCTATTTCCCCCAATTCTACTTTAACCGGAGAAATATCAAGTTCTGTCAGTGCTTTTTTAACTACAATCTTGCAGCTCTCACAAGCCATATTTTTTACATAAATTTTCATGAAATAAATTTTAGCTTTTGAAATATTTAGAAACGTTCAACTCAAGCAGACATTGAATTTGTCAATTGCTATGTAAAGGTATTGTTTTAAAATTTGATGCTCTTAAAATAGTTGGTGATACGTTATTTCGCATTGAATTGTAACTTATCGCCTAAAGTCTTCCGGTGTAGAACAAAATATTGCTAATCTTTAATTTATTCACACGATTAAAAGTAACCTGACGATAATACTGCGAATCTACTGAATAACTAATTTTCGAACGATATGCCCCTTATTGGTTTCAATCTTCAAAAAATAAATCCCTGCATCTTTTCCATTAAGAGATATGTTATTATTCTGTAAAGAAGGAGAAGAAAAAAAATCAAGAAGAATTCCGGAAAGCGAATATATTGCTACTTGATGAATTTTAAGATCATTTTCACTTATAAGAATTGAAAATTCATCCTTGGTTGGGTTTGGATAAACTGAAATACGTTCTGTTGCAGGAATTGGAAATTCGGCATTGAGTACTGTACAAAAATCAGAAAATGAATATGAGACAGGCAGGCTAAACTGGCCTGAAGACGGAGTTGGTGTATAAATTACAGGTGTGCCTGTTGAATAAGGTGATCCATTGGAGATGAAAGTTGGAATTACATTTAAATTAACAGTAGAATCTATTCCCAAACAGGGACTGTGAAATGCGCTATCCAATCGTAGGGATGCGCCTAAATGATTGGAAGAGTAAAAAAAATTTACATCAACGAATGAATTCACACATGAAGCAGAGTGGAATTTTGGATAACTTGAGTTGAGATCCGGGAAAACTTTTTTAATTATTAAATTTCCATAACGATCCAATTTTACACCAAGATATTCGTAGGTGGTGTACGTAGTATATTCCTTGTAATATCCACCAAAAAGATAGGTATTGCCTAAACTATCTGCAGCTACAGTGCTAGCAGTTGTCCAATGCATAACTCCGTTAAATGTATTATCACTCATTGTGACATCCCAGGACTTATAGCCGGAATCATTAATTTTAC
>CAYMMN010000050.1:0-13721 GCA_964391495.1 uncultured Flavobacteriales bacterium
AAAAGTATTTGCAGATACACTGACTGATATTATCAAAAAGCGTCGGATCGTTTTCAAACCATTCTATGCACCCGTACTCATAGATTCTAAGAAAAAGGAAATCACTTTCCGTTATGTAAATCCTAATCCGGGACCAACCGCAAACGAAATCAATTCAAAAATTTCTGAAGTGGCAACTGCTCCGGATATGGTGACAATTCCTTATGAAATGCTTCATCTGGCTCCACCACAATCCGCTCCTGACTTTATTAAACAATCTCCTTTTGCATACGCTGATGGAGTAAACAAAGGCTGGCTGGAAGTTGACATTCATACATTGCAACATCCGAAGTATAAGAATGTATTCGGTATCGGTGATTCTGCTGCACTGCCAACTGCAAAAACAGGTGCCGCTATTCGTAAACAAGCTCCCGTTGTCGTTGAAAATATTCTGCGATTGATGAACAATCAGTCTTTCGGAGATCATCAATACAGCGGTTACTCATCTTGTCCGATTGTAACAGGCTATGGAGAAATGCTACTGTGCGAATTTAAATACGATAACATCCGCGACAGCGATCCATTCCTGAAACGTTTTGTCGATACCACCAAATCAAAATGGAGCATGTGGATTCTCAAAAAATACGGACTCCCATGGTTGTACTGGAATATGATGATGAAAGGGAGGATGTGACTTTGGGTTTCGGGTTCAAAGTTCAATAAAGACCAAAAATTTAATCATTAATTAATTTAAATAAAAAATCTACAATCAACACACTTCACACTTCACACTTCACTAACTTATGGTCCCCGAATTCCTCCTTCATCTAAAAGAAATTATCTCCCAGCCTTGGCCCTGGTATGTATCCGGTCCTTTACTGGCGATACTCATGTTCCTCTTACTATACCTCGGACACGAGTTTGGAATATCTGAAAACTTCCGCATTATGTGTGCCGCAGATGGCGCGGGAGAAATCAATGAGTTTTTCAAATTCGATTGGGTCTCCGGCGGATGGAACCTGATGGTAGCGCTTGGTGCCGTTTTTGGCGGTTATCTCGCGGCACATTATTTTGTTCCCGATGGCGGAAATATCGCGCATGTTTCCCAAGCCACAGTAAACAGCCTCAACGAAATGGGGTTCAATGTCGAAAATGGTAAAGTTCCATTGGTACCTTATTTCTACGACTGGCAATACCTCTTTACCTGGAGAGGTTTACTGATCATCGCGGGTGGCGGTTTCCTGGTTGGCTTTGGCGCACGTTACGCAGGCGGATGTACCTCCGGCCATGCAATCAGTGGCCTGTCTGCTCTACAATTACCTTCTCTCATTGCTGTAGTCGGCTTCTTCATGGGCGGACTTGTAATGACCTGGCTAATTTTCCCTCTTATTTTTCCATGGATACACTAAACACCTCTGAACTATGAAAATGTCCCGTTATATATTTATTGGAATGCTGCTCGGTTTCACTTTGTACAAAAGTGAAGCGGTGTCATGGTTCCGCATTTATGAAATGTTTCACTTCCAGAATTTCCACATGTTCGGAATCATTGGTTCTGCAATTGTAGTTGGAATTCTTCTTGTTCAAATGATCAAGATGATGGAAATGAAAACTGTTGAAGGAAACAAAATCGTCATTCGCGATAAAAACAAAACCATACCACGTTATCTCATCGGTGGTTTTATCTTCGGATTGGGATGGGCAATTGCCGGAGCTTGCCCTGCACCAATGTTCATCCTTCTGGGTGCCGGATACACTGTTTTTGTCGTTTATCTTCTTGCTGCGATGACCGGAACATTTGTTTACGGAATGCTTCGCAAACGTTTGCCGCATTAGTGTGCTTTTTTCATAATGAATAATTGTGTGGGCCGTAAATCTGAAAGGATTTACGGCTTTCTATTTTGATTTCACTTTACAAGGATTTATTCATTTATCTGGAGAGAAATAATATCTTCGCCATTCTATAATCCCCTGCTATGAAATCAATCCTGGTATTTGTCTTATTGTTATCATCTGTTTTTGTTAATGCGCAATCGTATAGTGGCCCCGAAAGCGTAGAATACGATTATGCCGGAAGAAGGTGGTTGATCGCGAATACAAGCAGCCATCAGGTTTTGTCCAGAGACAGTAGCGGAACACTGAGTATTTTTGCATCCGGACTCGGAAGCGGACCGTATGGGATCGAAATCGTAGGAGACACACTTTTTTGTTGTTCCGGCGGAAGTATAAAGGGATACCTGCTTTCAACCTGTACTTCTGTCTTTAACCTGAATATCGGAGCATCATTTCTGAACGGAATGACACACGACAATTCGGGCAATCTCATTGCGACTGATTTTTCTTCAAAAAAGATTTTCAAAATTAATATTGCTGCGCAAACCTTTTCAGCGATTGCCAGTGCGATGACCACAACTCCCAACGGAATCGTTTTTGATTCTCTGAACAATCGATGTGTGTACGTTAACTGGGGAAGCAATGCTCCAATTTGTGCAATCGATATGACTACCAATGCAATCACCACACTTACACCTACCACATTGAGTAGCTGCGATGGCGTGACACGCGATGGCTCCGGAAGATATTATGTAAGTACATGGGGAACACAAAGTGTTGTTCGATTCGACAGCTCATTTACAGGGCCTCCAACCACGGTGGCAACCAGCCTCAGTAGTCCGGCAGATATTTATTACAATGTACTCGGTGATACACTTGCCATTCCAAATTCCGGAAATAACACTGTAACCTTTGTTAATTTTCCCTCTACAGTAGATGTCAATGAACAAGATGAGATTTCAAATTTTGATCTCTATCCAAATCCTGTTATGACAGGTTCTTCGTTGAATGTCACAATGCAGAATGGCATGCAAGTAAAGTTGGAACTTCTGAACAACCAGGGGCAAATTGTTGTTTCACCGGTTTTCCATGATTTCACTTTGAGTAAAATTTGTAAGTTGGAAACAACCGCACTAAAACCCGGATTGTATTTTCTCAGGATAGTTTCAGAAAATCGGCAGAATGTAAAAGTCTTGATCATAGACTAACTACTCCATGTCAAGCAGAAAATATGTTTGTATAATAATTTTGCATTCTGTAGTTCTTTTTTTGGCAACAGCCGCCTCAGCCCAACATAGTGCAAGAAAAAAATTCAAAGAACTTAGTCCTCCAGAGAAAACCTGGGTCATATTTCATCCTTTTGTTGCTAAGAAAGCACTGAAACTTTCCGAGCTGGCTCGGGCAGAAAGTAAAGCACTCATTTCAGACCCGAGACTGGATGGTGATGAAAATGGCGGACAAATAGACGCATTCCGACATGCATATTGGATGACCCTTCTGTCACAACACATGTGCTGGCGTAAAGCCCGAAGTTTGGGTGTTGCCCATGAGAAAGGCAATTACATAAACTGGAAAAAGAACAGACTGGAAGATATGGCTCTGACTGATTCCATAGCTTCTGTCATGGACATGAAGAATAACTCCTATGGTATTAATTTAAGCAGGCAATCCGGTAAAATTAATATGGACACCTTGAAAACCGTCATCATAAATGCAATTCTTGAGGGGAAACTGATCATTCTTTGGAAAAATAAAGAGGGAAAATTCCTTGATTGCGATGGAATTTTAGCAGATGATCAAATCAGATTAGAGAAATGGAGTAAATCCAGATGTCTGGTACCTTCTAATAAAGGTCGTAAGAAGGATAATTGATAACCGTGTCAATAAATTTTAACGTTTGTTGAATCTCATCAGCCACTTGATGCGTATTTAATTTCGACTTCATTGCCAGTCAGCTAATAAACCCGACCTTTGTAGTCTACCGGTTTTAAAATTTAAAGATGCTTAATAAAAAAGTTATTCTGTGGTTTGTACTTCTGTCGGCCGCTTTCAGAGCGGATGCGCAGCTTTTTATCAACGAAATCATGAGTAATAACCAAAATACCATTCAGGACAATGATGGAGATTATTCTGATTGGATAGAACTCTACAATGCCGGTGCCAGTGCCGTAAACCTGCAAGGATATGGTTTATCCGATAATCCGGATAGTTTGCTCAAATATGTCTTCCCTTCTAAAACCATTGCTGCAGGCGGTTTCCTGAGGGTTTGGTGTTCAGGTAAAAACGTCTCAATTACCGGAGTCGCGGCTCAAACCAATTTTTCGCTGAGTTCTCAGGGAGAGAATATTTACCTGAGTGATCCCTCAGGTACGGTTCTGGATAATGTCCCGGGAGTTTATCTTCCTGCTGATAAAACGTATGGTCGATATCCCAACGGTTCAGCCACTCTCGTTTACCTGAGTGATCCTACACCTATTGCCAGCAATAATACAGTGACAGCCCTTCAGGGAGTGATCACGCAAAAACCTTTATTCAGTCAACCGGGAGGATTGTTTGCCGATTCATTATACCTCACACTTACTTCACCGGATGTAAACCTGGAAGTGCGCTATACTCTTGATGGCTCTGATCCGACGAATTCATCTTCCGTGTTTTCAGCCCCACTACTCATTAAAAACAGGGACGCCGATACGAATTTTTTTTCGATGATTCGTACCTGTTACAATGTACACTTCTGGCTTCCCGACTGGCATCCGCCGCTTGGAAATGTTTTTAAAGCAACAGTTGTGAGAGCCCGGCTTTTCAGAAATGGATATTTGCCCGGACCGATTCAGACGTATACTTATTTTGTAGACGACAGCATTTTTGGACGATATGGAAATTTGCCAATTGTCTCCGTTGTTTCTGATCCACGCAATTTGTTTAATGATACAACAGGTATTTATGTTCCGGGAATTAATTATCAACCGAATACATTCAACGCGAATTATTATTTACCCTGGGACAGACCTGCAAATATTGAAATGTATATGCCGGATGGAAGCTCAGCATTCAACAGCAATTTCAGGATTAATGTAAACGGACAAAGTTCTCCTTCAAGTCCTCAAAAAGGATTGAATGTAAATGCCACCAGTGATTATGGTGACAGTAAAATCAATTACCCTTTGTTTGCCAATACCGCCGGCCCGGCAAGACTTATTGATAAGTTTGATAAAATAAAGTTGAGGGCGTGGGGAAGTGATCGCGACAAAGCACTTTTTCGTGATGCTTACAGTACTAAATTTATGCTTCATACAAATCTAGATTATGAAGCCTACCGTCCGGTTGTTGTTTTTATCGATGGTGAATATTGGGGCTTGCAGGAAATGAGAGAGCGTGATCGGGATCATACTTATTATACTTCTCATTATTTGATCGATGGTAAAAATCCGGGAGTGGACATTCTGGAAGGAGCTGGAGCCAATGTGCTGGAAGGGGATTCCGTCAACTGGACTAACCTTATGGATTTCATCAATACACATCCTCTTTCTGATTCCGCGAATTATGCATATGTAAAAACACAAGTGGACATCCGGAGTTTCATGCTGCATTATTTGTTCAGCATTTACATGTCGCGTTCCGACTGGCCGGATCAAAATGAAGCGAAATGGAGATCCCGAGCACCCGATGGAAAATGGAAATGGATCATGTGGGACATGGATGCAACCGTGGCCTATTACCTGAATCCCTGGTACGACATGTTTACTCAGGCAATTATTGGCAGCAGAGGTTATGGACCGTCTGATCTGCTTAATTCTTTTCTCACCAATACGGAATTTCGAAATGATTGGGTGAATCTTTTCGCGGATTTTATGAATACGGAATTTCTGTCTTCTCTCATGCAAAATAAAGTAAATGAGATGCGCAATGAGTTATCGCCTTACATGACAGAATACCAAAACCGTTGGCAAACAAATTATAATTTTCAGGCGCAGACTGACAGCATGAAGTGGTGGGTGAGCTTACGTTCTCAATTCTGCAAAAGTCAAATACTATCCACTTTCGGATTGACAAATTTTCATGCGTTACATCTGAATGTATCCGATACAATCAAGGGAAAAATTCAGGTCAGCACTGTTCTGCTGGATGAAAATACTGTGAGAACAAGTACTCATACCTTTCCCAGGACAGGTGTTTATTTTCAGGATGTACCGGTTCCTGTAACTGCCATTGCAAGACCGGGTTATAGGTTTATCAAGTGGCTGGAAACAAATGATACCAGTTCAACGATCCAAATCAGTTTGCTGAGTGATACAGTTTTTACAGCTTTGTTTGATGTAGATACAAACTACGCTCCGCAGCTCACTCCGGTGATCAATGAAGTAATGTCTTCTAATCTAACCGCTGTCGCGGATAATTACGGAGAATACGATGACTGGCTGGAAATCTATAATCCAAATTCGGACACGATCGATATCGCTGATTATTATCTGAGCGATAATTTGATCCTTCCAACACGATTCAAAATTATTTCCGGAACAGATTCAACAAAGATTCCACCTTATGGTTTTTTATTGGTCTGGGCGGATAATGATACTGAACAAGGTTTATTACATACGAATTTTAAATTCAATAGTACAGGTGATCATGTCTATTTATATGCTCCGGATGGAGAAAGTCTGCTGGACTCAATTTCATTCGGGACATTAAGTGCGGATATTTCCTATGGACGGGCATATGACGCGTCTCCATCCTGGATCAATTTTTCTGTCCCTACTCCCGACGCAACAAATGTGACCACTCCTGCTCAAAATCTTGTGATCAACGAATTAATGCCCCTGAATGCATCTGTGGTTGCGGATAATCATGGTCAGTTTGATCCATGGATTGAAATTTATAATCCTAATCCGGATACGCTGGATCTGGCAGGCTGGTACATGACCAATGACGGAGGCGTACCGCAGAAATTCAGATTTGCTTTTAATAACGACTCTACAAAAATTCCACCCTATGGTTTCAAATTGCTCTGGGCGGATGCAACATCAGAACAAGGAGCATTGCATTTGAATTTCAGATTGACGAACCAGGGAGATTGTGTATTGTTATACAAACCGGACGATACAAGTCTGTCGGATTTTGTGTGTATTGGCAGTTTGTCTCAGAATGTTTCGAGAGGCAGAAAATACGACGCATCGCCAACATGGATCGATTTCTTTGTGTCAACGCCAAACGCGACAAATCAAACTTCTCCGGCTGAGTTTGTGTTGATCAATGAAGTGCAGCCCATCAATATCTCCACGCAACAAGACAATTATGGCGAGTTCTCTCCCTGGATTGAACTTTACAATCCAAACTCCGACACCCTGAATCTGGAAGGATGGTACATGAGCAATGATCCGGGAGATGTAAACTATTTCCGTTTCCCTTACGATAATGATTCGACAAAAATTTCACCACATGGATTTATGCTTGTTTGGGGAGATGGACAAACACAACAGGGAATTCGTCATTTGAATTTTCACCTGATCAATAGCGGAGAATGTGTGATACTTTCAAAACCAAATTCTTCTTTCTCTGATTCCGTTTGTTATGCAAATATTCCTGACGATTATTCCTATGGAAGAATCAATGACGGAAATGCAAGCTGGATGAATTTTGTAATCCCGACACCGGATTCGAATAATGTGGATCTGTTTACAGGATTTAATCTAAATCTCCATTCTGATTCTTTATACCTCTTTCCAAATCCTGTTAAAAGCGGGAAGGTCTATTTGAATCATGCTATCAATGGAGTTCTAACAGATTCTCAGGGTCGTGTAATTCGCAAGTTAATGAACGAAGATCGCTTTGATATCAGTGGATTTGAATCGGGTGTTTATATAATAAATACAGACGACAGAAAGCATATTAAATTGATCGTACAATAGACAGCCAGGATTTTCCTTTAAATTTTACTTTAAACAGCATTTATTTACTCCGTCTAACCGGATTGTGAAAGCCTGTTAATTATTTCCATAAATCCCTTCAAACCTCTATTTTTACTTCTCAAATTTGATCCTATGAAATACACTGCCATTGAGAAAAACCTGTTTATCGAAAACAGAAAAAAATTCATCGCTCAACTCCAACCTAAATCCATCGCAATTTTTCACAGCAATGATGAAATGCCAAGAAATGGCGACGGAGCTTTTCCTTTTCGTCAGCAGTCTGATTTATTTTGGTTGAGTGGAATTGATCAGGAGCAAACAATTCTGGTTCTTTCTCCTGAGCATCCTTTGCCGGAATACAGGGAAGTACTTTTTCTGAGAAAAACGAATGAGCATATTGCCGTTTGGGAAGGACATAAATACACCAAAGAAGAAGCACGTGAAGCTTCCGGAATTCAGCATATTTTCTGGACAGAAGATTTTCAGGCAATGTTGCCGGTGATGATGCATCATTCAAAGAATGTGTATGTCAACCTGAATGAGAATGATCGTTTCGTTACCGAGGTTGTTTATCGTGATGAAAGATTCGCGCGTGAACTGAAAAGTAAATATCCAAATCATCAATACGAACGTTCCGGCCCGATCATGGCCAAATTGCGCGCCATCAAATCGGATCCGGAAGTGAAGCAAATGCAGATCGCTGCTGATATTACTGAAAAAGCCTTCCGACGTGTCCTGGGTTTTGTTCGTCCCGGTGTTATGGAATACCAGATTGAAGCTGAAATCTCCCATGAATTTTTATGGAACAGAGCAACGGGTCATGCATATTCCCCTATTATCGCCAGCGGAGCAAGCGCTTGTGTTTTACACTATACGGAGAATAACCGCGAGTGTAAAGACGGAGATGTAATCCTGATGGATTTCGGTGCTGAATACGCGAATTATGCTGCCGACCTCACCCGCTGTATTCCTGTGAGTGGGAAATTTACGAAACGTCAGAAAGATGTTTACAATGCGGTCTTACGTGTCATGCGGGCAGCAACACAAATGCTTGTTGTTGGAAATGTTATCCCGAAATACCATGAAGAAGTTGGTAAATTGATGGAACAGGAACTGATTGGATTGGGATTATTGAAAGCAGAAGATGTAAAGAAGCAGGATCCAAAACAGCCATTGTACAAGAAATATTTTATGCACGGAACCAGCCATTTCCTTGGTTTGGACGTTCACGATATTGGCAATCGTTATGAACCGATGCAGGCCGGTATGGTATTTACCTGTGAACCGGGAATTTATATTCCGGAAGAAAACCTTGGTATCCGTATTGAAAATGATATCCTCATCACTGCTAAAGGTCCTGTAGATCTCATGGCCAACATTCCTATCGAAGCCGATGAAATCGAAGACCTGATGGCAAAACAACGGGTTGTTGTTGGGTAGTTTTTTGGTGCTTGGTGCTTAGTGCTTTGAGGATTTTAAGCGATAGCATAGAGTCTTTTTGTGATTTGAAGTTGTTTTATAAACGCTTCTATCATCATGCCATATTCATAATTGGGCAATTGATTAACCTGAGTGGTTTCCATGCACCGAGCACCAAGCACTAACCACTAACCACTAAGCACTAAGCACTAACCACTAACCACTAAGCACCCCTAATCTTGCCGTTGCCGGCGATGAATGAATAAATATTCATTATCTTTACGTCTATGGCAAGAATACGTGATACTCAAAAAACAGAGCAGATTTATCAAGCTACACTGGAGCTGGTTTTAAAGCAAGGGTTTAGCGGTTTGAAAATGGCGGATGTCGCTGCTCAGGCCGGCCTTGCTACCGGGACGGTCTATATCTATTTCAAGGATAAGGATGAATTAATCAATCAGCTCTATTCACACCTCAAACAAAAAGGTGTGGAGGCTTATTCCGGCGGGTTAGACGATGAAGATTCTTTCAAGAAATCATTGCGTCGTTTGTGGAAACAATTTTTTAACTACAACCTGGAACGCAATGCGGAGGTCGCATTTCTGGAACAGTATTTCCGATCTCCTTTTTTGAAAAACAATTCGAAAAAAGAAGGCAACTCATTCTTTCAGCCTTTCTTAAGTTTGCTCGAACGTGGACAGGATGAGAAAAAACTGATCAAGATGGAAAAGGAAATTATCCTCGCGATGTTGGTGGGCCCTGTCCATGAAATGATTCGTATGCAACAGAGTGGGTCTTTGAAAATTTCTCCCACAGTAATTGATACAACATTTGATCAGATCTGGGAAGGTATCAAACGATAAATCAAGCTTAATTTAAAAGTGTACTAATGTATGAAGGACTTACTTCTTAAGTATGTAAAATACAACCTGTGGGCGAATCAACGCATGCTGGATTTTATTCAGGAGTTTTGTAATGATGAGCAATTAAACCGTGAAATTACGAGTAGTTTTCCTACGATCAGAAAAACGTTGCTCCATATCTGGGGCGCGGAATCCATCTGGCTGATACGCTTGAACGGGACTTCTCCCACAACCTGGACTTGGATGGATTTCCAGGGGACACAGGCAGAATTGCGGTCGGTCATTCTGGAAAATGATCAGGCCTGGATAGATTTTGTGGAAGCGAAAGATGAAAAGTATTTTGAAGACAAATTTGATTTCAAAACTCTGGATGGTACTTCTTACTCAAGTGGAAGGATGGATGCTATTCAGCATTGTATGAACCACAGTACATTTCATCGTGGACAATTGGTGACCTTATTACGCCAGGTGGGAGCTACCAAATTGCCGGCAACTGATTTTATTGCGTATTGCAGGCTTTAATTATTATTGCCACGAATGACCGAATTTTATTCGTGCATTCGTGGCAATAATAATTAGAAAAATTTTTCCATTACGATATTTTTATCGCAAGGCAACCATTGCAATACAATTTCAGGATGAGTACTCGCTTTTTCCATAAGTACTTTATATCCCAATCCGCTGTATATTTTAAACGCTACAACATTTGATTTCAATACATGGATCTGGGAATATTTTATATCCGGACGACGTTCACGCAGAAGTCTTTCTTTTTCTTTCATCAGGGCCGCCAGGATTCCTTTGCCACGGAATTCAGGAAGTGTGAGACCAATATCAATAATCAACGCGTCCTGTTGCCAATGATGATGAACTTCATTGATGTAAGGCATTTTTGCCGCTGCTAATTCGAGGTTTTTTTCAGGAATAAAATATTTGAAAAGAGTTCCTTTGATAATGGTTCCGGGTTGTCCGCTTTCACCTTCGATCCAACCTGCAACAGCGCCGGCAACTTTTCCTTCATATTCCGCCATCAGATAATCGGAAAAACAAAGTTCTTGTCCGGTAGCGTCTTCAGCAAGAATGTTTGCCAAAATCTTTCGTATCTCCGATTCAGGCAGTTCAAAAATTTTGCTGTAACTGAAAACATCGGTTCCACTTTTCTCCGCCGCGACGATCGTTTCAATCAGGAAGGGAATATCTTTTTCTTCAGCCTGTCGGAATACTAATGGGTTTTGTTCCATGAGACAAATATTTTGATCCTGAATTTGATTCAGCTCGGTTCAGTAAATGAAGAAGGCAAATCAGAGCATGAAGGAAGAAATCAATTTCGCTTTAGTAAAGCGTCCCAGCCCTGTGCAGTTAATGCAACCTGGTTTCCGGATTTATCCACAAGGTGAGCGCCACTTGCCGCATCGGTGATATGACCGATGATGGAAATATCCATGTGCATACGAAGCTTTTCGTAGTCTCCCTGACGAATAGTGAATAATAATTCATAATCCTCACCACCACTAAGCGCGCAAACCGTAGGATCAAGTCCGAATTCGCGGGCACGGTCGTAGGTTTGCGGATCGATTGGAATCTTGTCTTCATAAATCGCGCAACCTACATTCGATTGCCGGCACAGATGCAAAACCTCTGAAGAAAGTCCGTCAGAGATATCGATCATCGATGTTGGTTTCACACCTAACTCCCGGAGTTTTTCTATGATTTCTCTTCTTGCTTCAGGTTTAAGTTGACGTTCGAGTATGTAATCGTTGCCACTCAGATCGGGTTGTATTTTCGGATTTTCCAGGAAAATTTTCTTTTCACGTTCCAGTATTTGTAAACCCATATATGCTCCACCAAGATCCCCGGAAACACAAAGCAGATCGTGTTCATTTGCTCCATTTCGATAAACGATTTGTTCTTTTTCAGCTGTTCCGATTGCAGTAATCGAAAGGATGAGTCCGGATGTTGAAGTTGTAGTGTCGCCTCCAACAAGATCAACTTTGTAGTTTTCACATGCCAGTTCCATACCTTGATAAAGTTCTTCCACAGCTTCAAGTGAGAACCGGTTAGAAATAGCAATACTTACAAGGATTTGCTTTGGTGTTGCATTCATCGCGTAAACATCGCTCAGGTTAACAACCACAGCTTTGTAACCAAGGTGTTTTAAGGGATGAAACATCAGGTCAAAATGAACACCTTCTACCAGCATATCACAGGTCACAACAGTTGTGAGTCCTTGTGAATCAATGACCGCTGCGTCATCACCAATCCCTTTCAAAGACTCAGGGTTTCGCAGTTGGATACTTTTCTGAATCATTTCAATGAGGCCGAATTCGCCCAATTCTCCTAATTCCGTTCTTTTTGCTGAATTTTCAAACATAAGATTCAATTGTTCCGCGAAGGTACAGGAATCAGGATAAATTCCTTCCATCGAACAGGAGCAAATTATTTTTAGAGAATAAATTTATACTGAAGTTATTCGATACAAACTTCAGGACTTCTTATACAGGTATTTCTCGTACTTCACAAAATTTCCTTCCCTGACACTCAGTAATCTGCTAGCCATATCACCGCTCAGCTTTCCACTTTTGTAAACATCCATGACCAGCGTCGAAAATGTCTTGCTCCCGCGTCTCATTTGCATCACATAATAATTGGGTCCTCCGGAGGATTTGGGTTTGCTGGCTTCTTTGATTAAAAATTCCTTCCAGATCTGATCAGCTTCTTTTGTTAGATTCCTGAATATTTCTTCACTTATTAAGTCTAATTTTTTTGACCTTAATAAAAATGCCTGATTACTGATGCCAAGTCTGCGGGCGCCTTTGGAAACATGTTTTAAGGTCAGAGGACCTTTAACTTCGAGAAAGGACTGGATCTCTGCCTGAGGCAGAAGTGCTTCTTCTGCGACAGCTCTGCAAAATTTTTCTACCACATGCATGCCTTGTGGATCAGAGAGACTGATTCCGGTATCATTTGATATGCCGGATACTCCTATCCAGAGATGTGCCAATTCATGAACAAGGGAAAACAGTTGTCCGTGCTCCCAGTCATCGGCATTGATAAAAATAAAAGGAGCGAATTTGTCGGCGATTGCAAAAGCTTTGAAATTGTCACTATCCAGTTTTAACCGCGTATGAAAATTGCTGCTGAGGGTGACAAAAATTCTTTTGTTTTCCGCCTGTTCTATCCAGTGTTTCAGTGGTTTCAGGTCTGCTTTTCCCGGCTGAATATTCAGCGTTTTGCGAATGTCCCTTGCAACAGTTTCAACCGGACTTTTGATTGTGTATTTTGCAATGAAATCAATTTTTTTCTCTCTTCTTCCAGAAAGAAATTTACTCAACCATTCCTGTTTTTCCTGGACTTCACGCATCATGAAAATGACAGCTGTGCTGAGTTCCACATCCTTGTTGCTCCTGAAATCTTTTAATGCAGGGAAATCTTTTGGAATATATTTCAGATAAAAAACATCCACCGGCCTTCTGTACAGACGGGCGAGTTTTTCCATCTGCTTCACACTTGGTAAATCAATTCCTTCCGGTGATTCCCAATCTTTGATTCGATCCACCTTGCATGTTTTCGAGATGGTCGCGGCAGCTTTTTCCAATGAAATCTTTGCAGTTTTCCTGGCCCACTTCAGAACTTCACGGTTGATGTTGGCTTTGGTTGACATGATTTAGGTTCGAGGTTCGAGGTTCGAGGTTCGAGGTTCGAGGTTCGAGGTTCGAGGTTC
>CAYMMN010000051.1:0-13646 GCA_964391495.1 uncultured Flavobacteriales bacterium
AATGTCTTGCTCATTGTTGTCATCCTGATTCTTCTTATGCTGGATCTGGCGATAAAGATTTCATTTCTTTTTTACTTTCTTCCCGTACTTGCCTGGTCGGCCTTGGTGTTTTATGGTTGTTACAGAGTAGATTCGGGCTTTTTCATTGAAATAAAATGCAAAGGTGATTCGTCAGCCAAATTAATGGCACTGACATTTGATGATGGGCCTTCAGCTCAGATTACACCGGGGATTCTGGATATTCTGAATGAGCAGCAGGTAAAGGCTACATTTTTTTGTATTGGCAGGAATATTGAAGGGAATGAAGCGCTGATTAAACGGATGCATGCGGAAGGTCATACCATCGGGAATCATAGCGATTCACATGCATTTTGGTTCGATATGTTTCCGGTGAGTAAAATGATGGCGGATCTGAGTCAGTTTGACTGGAAAATTAAGAATGTCCTGGGAATGCGTACAAGGATGTTCCGCCCACCATACGGAGTGACCAACCCAACAGTAAAAAAGGTAATTTTACAAGGAAATTATTTTCCGATTGGATGGAGCATACGTTCAATGGATACAGTCATAAAGGATAAAAATAAATTGCTTGAAAAAGTTAAATCGCGTTTTGCTCCGGGTGCTGTGTTGCTCTTTCATGATACCTGCGAGGTTACGAAAGAAATTCTCGAAGAATTAATCACAAATGCCAAACAACAAGGATATCAATGGGTCACTGTTGACCAGCTTTTTCGAATTCAACCTTATGTATAAAAGTAAATTAATTGTTTTTGTATTGATGCTGCTTTTCTTTCAGGGAAGAGCCCAGCCGTCCGGGTACTCTCCGATTTTGGATATGCCGGCTTTTCGTATGAAGTTTATGGAAGCGGCTAAAAATACTAAGTCCATTCGGAGCGATTTTACGCAGGAGAAAAACATGAGCATGCTTGCCGAGAAAATTACTTCAAAAGGTAAGTTCAGTTTTAAACAAAATGATAAAGTTCGAATGGAATATTTGACTCCATTCAAATACCTGATGATCATCAATGGGAGTAAAGTCTATATCCGCGATGGACAAAAGGAAAGTACCATCTCTACCAGTAGCAATAAAATCTTTCGTCAGATCAGTCAGATTATGCTGGATTGTGTCAGCGGTGCGGTGCTGAACAACAAGGATTTCAAGATTCGTGTTTTGGAAAACAAGTCAAATTATTTGATTGAGATGACTCCCTTAGCGAAGGGATTAAAGGAGTATTTCAAAACAATCTATGTAACATCTGATAAATCTGATTACAGTGTCTCTAAGGTGGAAATGATCGAACTCTCAGGTGACAATACGATTCTCAATTTTATCAATAAAGAAATCAATAGTGAATTGTCGGACGCTTTATTTTCTCTTCATTAGTCTGTTGTTAGTGCTTACAGCTTGTACTTCCGCATATGATCATTTGCGAAAGACAGAAGTTGTTCCCTGTCCGGTTTCAACATTTAAACCTGTTATTCCATACGCTCTCTATGCAACGAGTGTGGATGTGCTCAATAAACATCTCAGCGGATTGCTTGCTGTAAAGTCTGTTCCCGACAGCAGTATCTATACTGTTTTTCAAAGTGAAATGGGGCTTACTTATTTTGAATTTGAATGGGAACGAAACGGAACATTTCATGCGAGAAATGTAATCAATAAGATGAACAGGAAGTCTGTTATCAAAGCTCTGAGAAAGGATTTTGAGCTCATGCTGATGAATAATCTAGATACAGGAAATGTCTCGACATTTTCTGATCAGCAGGATTTATATACACGTTATCGACAGGGGAGTGGTTTTGTATATCGCGTGACCGATTCAGCATGTATGTCATTAAAACGAATGGAGTCCGCTTCGAAAAGGAAAACAATAGTTGAAATGAATATGTTTAATTCGACCGGAATTCCGGATTCTGTTTTCATTTCACACAGGAATTTTAAATTTAATATTTCTCTTAGAAAAATTAAACAATAATGCTGACCGGATCATTTTGTACCGTAAAAAACTCACTGATACAGGGAGATCAGATGATCACCACGCTATTAATAAATGCTGATCATGAAATATTTCAAGGCCACTTTCCGGGTATGCCTGTTGTCCCTGGAGTATGCATGGTTGAGATGGTCAAGGAAATACTGGAAGAAGTTGTAGGAAAAAAGACAAATTTGAAGAAAGCGGGCAACATTAAATTTTTGCATGTACTGGATCCAAATATCCATCCCGAAATAAGTGCTGAAGTAAAGGTGAAGGAGCTGGCAAGCGGATGGAATATTTCTGCAAAATTGTTTAAAGACGAACTGGTTTTTTTTAAAATGGATGCCGGTTTTGAACCGGCCTGATCAGATTTTCTCTTAATTATTTTATAAGATTTAATTTCTTCTGAAATACGGTTCGTTAACAGTATTAGTTAAAAATCATCTCTCTTTTTGTGGTTCATGTTAAACTTTATGTTAAAAATTAACAAGTTGTTCAATTATTTCTTTCATTTTTTCATTTTGATTTTATGGTTATTGAAGTTCGCAAAACTTTTCGTGTCGTTTTAAATTTAGAATAGTAATATATTTCAGGCCTTTAAGTTGAAGCGTTGAAGAGGTTTTAATTTTTCATTTCGTAGCATTAACAATAATCCTTCATCCTTCATCTCCTTGTTATTTAGTGTTAACACGATTTTGGATTTGAGTTTCGTGATGAAAGGAATCGCAAATTTGGTCTGCGATGATTCAAACCTTATTTCATTTTTCAGCTGGACGGGTGGGCCACACATTATTGAAAAATAATGCCAAAGTGTTTGTTTTCTTTTGGTTTTGGTTACTGGCGTTTCCTGAAAATAAATGACCTGTACTCTAACGACAAAATAATTGAGACATGGTGGCTTACCCGACCAGGTGAAAAATAAAAACATCTAAATGTGTTAAACTAAAAAAAACGCTATGAAAAAAATCTTTACCTGGCTGATTTTAATCTGCCTGATTTCAACGGGAACAGTTTTCGCCCAATCCCGGACCATCACCGGTAAGGTCACTTCGAAAGAAGATGGTATGACCATTCCGGGTGTTTCAGTGGTGGTTAAAGGGACATTAATCGGTACTGTAACCGACATCAATGGAGTTTATTCAATTGATGTGCCTGCTTCCGGTAAGATTCTTACTTTTTCATCTCTTGGAATGAAATCAAAAGAAGTTCCTGTTCCGACAGGTACAACTTTTGACCTCGTGATGGAGTCAGATGTTTTGAAACTGGATGAGGTTGTTGTTACAGCGAATGCTATCCAGCGAGAAAAAAGAAGTTTGGGTTATGCAGTAACTTCAGTTGGAGGAGAGGATCTCACCAAAGGTCGTGATCGCAGTGTACTCAATTCACTACAGGGTAAAGTTGCCGGAGTTCAGATTAGTAATGGTTCCGGTAGTGTAGGTAGTTCTACACGTGTTGTGATCCGGGGTGGAACATCCTTCCTTGGGAACAACCAGCCTTTATATGTAGTGGATGGAATTCCGATTGATAATGCTTCATATGAAACCGGTGATAACCTGAACAGACAAGTGGATGCCGGATCAAGAGCGAATGATATCAATCCGGAAGACATTGAATCGGTGACTGTGCTGAAAGGTCCGGCTGCTGCTGCATTGTATGGTTCACGTGCATCGAATGGCGCGGTGATGATTACTACCAAGACCGGTAAAAATCTAAAGAAAGGTTCAGAAAAGAATGCTGAAATGACTTTCACCAGCGGGATTTCATTTGAATCTCCATTGAAGTTACCGGAGTTTCAAAATGAATACGGACAAGGCCTTTTCAAACAACCTGACCTTCGCGAGAATACAAGCTGGGGTGCTCCTCTGAATGGAGAAGTTTTACCATGGGGAAATACAGTTAATGGTGTTCAATTGACCAAGCCATATTCAGCTGTAAAAGACAATGTAAAAGACTTCTTTGATTTGGGAAGAACATATACCAATGACCTTTCACTTGCAGGGGGAGGAGATAAATCCACTTACTATATGTCGATTGGAAATGTAAAGCAGTTTGGTATCATGCCCGGCACTGAGTATAGTCGTACTTCATTCAAAGTATCCGGCACAACACAACTTGCAAATAAGTTCAACAGCTCGGCTTCTGTATACTATATAAAATCAAAAGGTGACCTGTCTATACAAGGGCAGCAAACAAGTTTGTCGGCATGGGAAGACATTATTCAAACTCCTCGTGATATAAATTTGCAGGACTTGAAAGATTACAATGCACCATATAACAACCTTGATAATTTCTATAGTCCTTATACGACGAATCCATATTTTGCTTTGAATGAAAATTCATATCAGAATAATGTAGATCACGTGATTGGCAATGTGATGCTGGGTTATAAAGCGAATGACTGGCTTGATGTGAGTTATCGTATTGGTACAGATTTTTATGATGATAACCGCGAGGAGATTAATGCAATCATCGCTTTTACTCCGGGTTCTCCTAATGATATACAAGGAGCAGGCACTTCTCCGGGAAGATATGAAGTGACGAATTACACCAGCCGTGAAATCAACTCTGATCTCATGGTGAATGCTAAGAAAAAGCTGACAGATAAAATTTATATGAATGTGCTTCTTGGGCACAATGTGCGTGAAAAGCGTACTACCGGGCAAATCTCCACTGCCAATGCACTGGTTGTTCCTGGTTTTTATAATCTGGCAAATGCTCAGGGAGCACCAACGGTTGGCAACACTTTAATATTGGATCGGCTATATGGAGTGTATGGAAGTATTGATTTATCCTACAATAATTACCTCTTTCTTGGATTGACCGGTCGTAATGATTGGTCATCAACTTTACCTGTTAAAAACAATTCATTCTTTTATCCGAGTGTAAATGCTTCGTTTGTCTTTACTGACGCTTTCAAAATCAGTACTAACACCTTTAACTTTGGTAAGATCATGGCAAGTTATGCAAAGGTTGGTAAAGCTGCCGCACCTTATGTGTTGACCAATACTTATCAGGCTCCGAATATCACGGATGGTCATGCAAATTCTCTCCTTAATTTTCCGGTGAATGGTGTTGCCGGATATACTCTCGGTGATGTTGTTTCAAATCCTGATCTCAAACCGGAATTTACCAGAGCTATTGAAATTGGAGCCGACCTGGCATTTTTCAATGATCGGGTTGGGATCACAGCTGATTATTATGATAATGTGAGTGACGGTCAAATTTTTACTGCTCCATTCCCTGCGTCTTCGGGTTATCTTGGAAAGGTGATTAACGCAGGTAAATTCACCAACAAAGGAATTGAAGCACTGTTGAGGCTTACACCTGTTGATTCCAAAAAGGGAATTCGCTGGGACATCTCTTTTACCTATACAAAGAACAAAAGTTTAGTGGAAGAAATTTACCCTGGACTTGATCAGATTTCACTCAATATTGGACAAGCTCCGTTCAGTGCGAACCCCGGAAACTCATTTACAGGGGGAGCAATTGTATTACAGGAAGGACAACCATATGGCTCATTGCTGATGACAAGTTTCGAGCGTGATCCAAATGGAAATGTTGTTGTGGATCCTAATACAGGCTATCCAATTATTGCAGCAGAAGATCAAATCCGCGGAAATATTCAGCCGGATTATCTAGCCGGAATGACAAATAAACTCACATACAAATCGCTTTCGTTTGGATTTACATTTGATGTCAGGAAGGGCGGAATGATGTTTTCAAGAACAAAGAGTACAATGACATTTGCGGGAACTGATCCGATCACTACTTATGGCGACCGTGAACCTTTTGTCATCCCCGGAAGTGTTGTTCAAAATGCTGACGGCTCTTATAGCGCAAACACAACACCTGTTCAGGATGTACTTACTTATTGGGCAAATTTTGTCAGTTCGACCGGAGGGGAAAATTTAATCGATGCATCATACATTAAACTTCGCGAACTCAGTTTATCTTATTCAATTCCAACAAAACTCATTCGCAAATCGCCATTCAGTGCAATTGTATTTAGTGTGAGTGGAAGGAATTTGTGGATCAAGACACACAAAGACAATCATTACATCGATCCGGAAGCCAGTTCATTTGGTAACGGTAATGCGCAGGGATTTGAATACGGTACCCTGCCTTCTGTGAAAAGTATCGGAGCAAATGTTCGTCTTACGTTCTAATCTTAAAACATCCTGAAATGAAAACTTCAATTATAAAATCAATATTCTTCGTTTCTCTGTTTACCGTATTTGTCTCCTGTGAGAAAAATTACCTTGACGTAAACACGGATCCAAATCATCCTCTTGAATTAAAACCAAAACAAATTTTACCTGCTGCCATTGGCCATACGGCTTATGTCATGGGAAACGATTACCAGGTTCTGGGTGGCTACTGGAGTCAGTTCTGGACTCAGGGTCCAACCGGTAACCAATACAATGTGTATGATCAATACCTGATCTCCAACACTACGTTTGATCGTCAGTGGTCAGATTTGTATGCTTCTCCTCTGATGGACTTCAATGATATCATCCGTTTAAGTGCCGGTGGAAATACAAAGTACTCCGGAGTTTCATACATCATGCAGGCTTATACGTATCAGGTCTTGACAGACTTGCACGGAGATGTTCCATTTACAGATGCACTTCAGGCGGAAACCGGAGTGTATGCGCCTCATTACGACTCTCAGGAGAAAATTTATGATGGGCTGATTACTTTGATCGACAAAGGCATTGCAGCGATTACTTCTTATGCAGGTGACGATGTTTATCCACAGGAAGATGATTTCATTTATGGTGGTGACATGGATTTGTGGATTCGTTTTGCAAACACCTTAAAGTTGCGTGTGTATATGCGTCAGTCTGAAATTCGTCCAAATGTTGCTCAGGCAGGTATCCAACAATTGATCGCGGATGGTGCACAGTTTATCGGTGATGGAGAGGATGCAGCAATGCTTTTCTATGATGCGAATTTCAATCAGAACCCGCTGTACATGCAAATCGTTTCATTGGGATCATTCAATGTGCTTGCCAGTAATACTGCTTTGAATTATCTGAAAAATAATAATGATCCGCGTATCGATGCATTCTACAGACCCGCAACTTCAGGTGATAGTGTCGGTTTGCAAAATGGAATCAACCAGGGTGAAGGCAAACTTCCAGGTTTCGGTGGTCCTACTGTAGTTTCAGGGTGGTTCTCAAAGCCCAGCTTTACTGTGGCTGGCCCTGAATCTCCTGTATTCTTCCTGAGTGCTGCGGAGAGTTATTTTCTGCAAGCGGAAGCAGTTACAAGAGGCTGGATGAGTGGTGATGCGAAAGCACTCTATGAAAGAGGTGTAAATGCTTCCTTTGCTTATTGGGGCTTTGATCCTGCTGATGCGGCAGCATACATTGCACAACCGGCTATCGCGTTTCCGGATGCAGGAACTCAGGCTGACAAAGTCAAAGCAATCATTACACAGAAATGGATTTCCATGTGCGGATCAGAGTGTGTGGAAGCCTGGAACGAATGGAGAAGAACAGGTTACCCTGATTTCTTGGTGGTTTCTGCTACTAGTCAGATTGGCAATCGTTTCCCGAGTATCCTTTTCTATCCTAACTCTGAACAAACATTAAACCCGAATACTCCTTCTCAGCATGTCATCACTGACAAAGTCTGGTGGGATGTGAACTGACCCCTTTCGATTATTTTTCTACCCTGTATGTCTGAGTTTCCCTCTCAGTGTACAGGGTTTTTTATTTTATATTAGAGCCAAATATTCCGGTTGTCGAGTCGTTTAATTGCACGGGAGAGAGGTTACCTGAATCTTTTCTTGTTATTTGGCTTTAATTACCAGGCTCCAATTTCATTGGGTCAACTGAATTATACATTGATTTTATTGACTTTTTCCATTTCTAATACCAATAACCAATATCTAAGGACTAAGGACTAACAACTAACAACTAACAACTAACAACCAAAACCTACCCTTAACAAAGATTAACAGCACAAAAAGTGAAACTCAAGCTTCATTTTTTAGTTTTACATCATTGAATCATTCTGATACTTCTCTCTTTTAAAGCGTCACTCTTTACAATCATCCCCGCAATGCAAAGATTCCTGCTGCTGCTATTTGTTTTATTCAGTTTCTCCACATTCGGGAACGATACAACCAAGGTGTGTATAGCTTCAAGAATTACAGTTCCACCGAAAATTGACGGAGTATTGAATGAATCTTTTTGGTCAGACATTAAACCGATTTCAGATTTCGTGATGAACAGGCCGATAGAAGGAGGGAAGCCTACCCAGCGTACTGAAGTAAGAATTGCCTACGACAACAAAGCGGTGTATGTCGCTGCTATGTTGTATGATAATAATCCCGATAGTATCCTTCATGAACTGGGAAATCGTGATGATGGTCTGAACGCGGATTACTTTCGATTTGTGATTGATCCATATAACCTTCGTCAGGATGCTTTTGATTTTGGAGTCTATGCTTCAGGAGTGCAAACAGATGCGAAATTTACGGATCCGACTTTTAATGCAGTCTGGGAAAGTGCAGTGAAGATCCATGACAAAGGATGGAGCGTTGAAATGAAAATTCCATATTCAGCGATTCGTTTTCCGAAGAAACCAATCCAGGAGTGGGCCTTCCAAACTACACGTAATATCCGTCGCCTGAATGAATTTGATCAATGGAACCTGACTCCTTCTGATGCAGCCAATGCGCAGGTGTATTGGGGTTTGTTGAAAGGAATGGAAAGCATTCAGTCGCCTCCCCGATTGTCCATCACTCCTTATGCATCCGCATATTTTGAACGTTCACCTGATTATGCATCAGAAACCGAATATCATTATGCGAATTCATTCTCCTACAATGTTGGAGCGGATTTAAAATACGGAATTGACGATCGATTTACGCTGGACATGACTCTTCTCCCGGATTTTGGTCAGACGCAATCCGATAATAAAGTAAAAAATCTCAGCTATCGGGAGATTAATTACAACGAGAACAGATCCTTCTTTAAAGAAGGAACAGATCTGTTTTCAAAAAACAGCTTGTTCTATTCACGGCGAATTGGGAAGACGCCTACCTTCTTTTATTCTGTTCTGGATTCATTGCAGGAAGGTGAAACGATAGAGGAAAATCCATCACAGACAAAACTGATCAACGCGTTCAAAATTTCCGGGAGAAGTAATTCAGGTCTTGGTTTTGGTTTGTTCAACGCCATCACCAACAACATGTATGCGGAATTGCAAAATCAGGCTGGTGTAAGACGAAAAGTACTCACCGAACCTTTGACGAATTACAATGTACTTGTGTTGGATCAGCAAATCAACGACTATTCAAATTTCTATTTCATCAATACCAATGTTTCCCGATCCAAAAAATACAATGATGCAAATGTAAGTGGAGCCGGATTCACATTCGCTGATAAGAAAAACCGTTACGCAGTCGATGGTAATTTTGCCTTGAGCCAGCAACTCGAAAAGGATCCGACGGAATCCAATGTTTATACATCACTCTTTGGCCATAAATATTTTTTCGGCGCAAGAAAAATAAGTGGTAAATACCAGTTTGGTATTAGCAGAACCTTCACGGGAGATACCTACAATCAGCTGGATCTTGGGTATTATGTATTACCCAATTATCAAAATACAAGAGGGTATTTCACATTTCTGTGGTTCAAACCCTGGAAGAAATGGCTGGAGGGAAACCTGAATTTCTCCGTTGATTATTCTCAAAACCCCCAAACGAAAAAACAAACACTTTTTCAGTTGAGTATTGATGGATACGCGAATCGTGTAAGCTATAATTCCTATTTCTTCGGAGGTGGTTACACGCCAACAACCGGCTATGATTACAATGAACCCCGCGTACCCGGAAAATTCAACAAAACTGTTAAACTATGGTATGCATATGCAGGAATCAGCAGTGATTATCGGAGAAAACTAGCTGTTGATTTTAATTTCAATCCAAGCAATTTCATAGGAAGATTTGTAGGAGAGGGATTTGGAATAAGTACAACTATTCGTTACCGATTCAATGATAAATTTACATTGAAGCTGATCAACGCTTACAATTATGATCCGTACAATCTTGGTGTAGCGGATTACTCGAATCCGGACACTATCATTTACGGACTCAGAATCATGAATACGTATGAAAATATATTGTCCGGAAAATACATCTTTAAAAATGACATGGCATTAACCTTAAATGCCAGACATTACTGGACAACCGGTAACTATCGTAAGTATCTTACTTTGATGGACAATGGCGATCTGGTGGATAATAATGTGTATTCCGGTGACAATGATTTTAATTACAATGTTTTCAATATTGATTTTGTATACAGCTGGCAATTCGCTCCGGGAAGTAATCTCTCGATTGTATATAAGAATGATATCGAAACCCAAACCAGCAAAGTCACAACCAATTTGTTTGACGATATGAAACACACCATCAGTCAGCCCCAGACAAATAGTATTTCCATCAAGGTTCTCTATTATCTCGATTATCTTTCCCTCAAACGCAAATCAAAAGCGTAAATAGTAAAAAAATACAAAGTACCTGGTACCTTGTACCTGGTACTTTGTACTATATACAAGATAAAAGCCTTTTTTCTAAAAAAAAATATTCGTCCATTCGTGGCAACCCTAACAGGAAAGTAAAAACGCCGGCTATTCGCCAGCGTTTTTGTGTTTCATGTTAAGAGAAAAGGTTGAATGTTTGTAGGCTTTTCAGGAGAGGCGCCAAAACCTGTGTGATTGATGACTCAAAGATGCATCAGGAATCAGCTGAAAGCTATGCGAAGTGTACCAGTGGCATTTCCTGTGGATAACTGGTCCGGAAAAGCATACTGGTGGCGGATTTCCGGCTGTACACTGAAAATTCAATTTCATTTCCGGATCTTTTGAAATGGTTGTTTTACCTGTTTTACACAGTTGTTAATATTTTTTCCTTTTAATATTGCCCTCGAATGATTTCATTGCAGTGAATTCAAAATGAAATTGCAAATGACTGAAGCTATTCACTGGGATAAAATTGCAAAAACCTACGAAGAAGAAATTTTTGATGTCTTTAAATCCAGTAAAAAAGGAAAATTAAAAGGTATCGTTCAAAAATATGCCGGAAAAGGAAAATTCGCGGTCGATTTCGGTTGCGGAACCGGAAAAGCATTGCCTTTGCTGGCACCATTGTTTTATAAAGTACTCGCAGTCGACATTTCTCAAAAATGTCTGGACATCGCCAAAACTGCCGGCTATAAAAACGTTGAATTTGATCGTGTTGATCTTGCCGCGCCAAAGAACAAAATTCCGCCTGCAGATTTTGCCTTTTGTTGCAATGTTGCTATTGGAGACAATAACAAACGGAATTTTTCCATTTTAAGAAATGTGTTGAAGTCATTGAAAAAAGGTGGAACGGCAGTGATTGTTATTCCTTCGCTTGAATCCGCGTCATTCTCCGCGATGCAAATGTTGAAAGTGTACGAAAGCGAAGGCGTGAAGCATCACAATATTCCCAAAGAAGAATTTGATCACCTCACTCCGGCGCATCATGAACTGATTCAAAAAGGTATTTTTCACATTGACGGACATCCCACCAAACATTATCTTTTCGCGGAACTGTATTCATTTTTGAATGCCGGAAATTTCGAGATTCAGAATATCGACCGACTCGAATACAGCTGGGACACTGAAATCACATCACCCCCGAAATGGCTACGCGATCCTTATCCATGGGATTGGGTAGTAGAGGTGAAGCGGGTTAAATAGCATGTGTGGCATTGGAGTGCCCATAAATCCTTTGCGCCCTCTGCGTCTTTGCGAGAAATAAAATCACTCTTTAATGAACCGTGACACTTCTCTACCTTCAAGGTCTAAGAAGTAAATTCCGGATACAAAATCCGAAAGATCCACCGTTGTAATCTTTTCCTGAAGCTCAACTACTTTCAAAACCCTCCCGGTTATATCCGTAATTCTGCACAGACTCTCAAGGTCAGGGTTTTTAATTTGTATTGAAAGTTCACTTTGAATCGGATTTGGAAATAGACTGAGTGATTGTTCGTTTTCTATCTCAGGAGTTTTTAAAGTGGTAATCCGGATATCATAATAAAGAGAAGCAACTCCGGCATCTCTTTCAAAAAAGACAACTCCGGCATCCTGTAAAATGGATGTTACAGCTGGATAAGTATCGTCATCGGTACACTCAGGTGTGAAATCATTAAAAGTTTCCGGACTGGAAAATACCGTTGGTGTAGCGGAAGAAACAGAGAGGAATTTCATTTCCGCTTGTCCGGATGTTGTTTGTGAAAAATAGAACAAATACATTCCGGAATCATTTTGATTTTTATAAGAAGTGATATCAAAACAACCAATGCTCGTTGTACCTCCACCTGTGATTGAAGTTTCGGGTCCATAAGAAGAACCGTTTAAGGTGCTCAATCTGTATTTCAATTCTGTCAGCGTATCGCCTTCTGTGTAGACGAACCATACATTATCATTGACTTTGCACGAAGCAAACATAGATCTTTCAAGACCGGCAGAAACCATTGGAAAAAAGCCTCCGGACTGAATCGTTCCGGGAGCTGTTTCATCAAATACCATAGTCCGGATATCAGAAGTAGTGACCGGCGTCAGTGGCGGGCCAAAATAATTCAGGATAAGTCGGTCGCCATCCATGGATACTCTGGGTTGTGCTGCATTCACTGACACATTTCCGCTACTTCCCGTCCAGGTATGTCCACCATCTGTTGAACTATTGTAATACAAAAAATCCGTACTGCTTTCATCCGTAAACAAATACAAGGAATTACTGTTAGGCGAAGCTGCAACATCAAAATCTGAAATCTGACGTAGGGTGTATGATGATCGTGTGTGTGATTGCAGGCTGTAGAAGTAGAGTGAGGACCCTTGCTGATAGGCGCAGTAAACGGAATCAGTACCTGTGACAACCAGTTTTGATTTCGCGACAAGCTGACCATTACTCAAATTCGTTACCAATGACCAGGTTGCTCCTAAATCTGTCGATTGCAAAATATTTATCCCTCTTTGTCCGCTTATTCCCGATGGAACGGAACAATACATGGTGCCATTTGAAGTCGCGACCAGCGAAGGTCTTCCGACAGGCTCAGAGTGAACGAGTACATCATTTCCCCAGGAAAATGCATTTAGAAAACCGGTAATGGCAGTAAGTGTGAGTAAAAGTTTTTTCATTTAGAATAATTTAAAATCCGGATTTCATGAAGGTTTCACGAAATCCGGAATCAAAATGTGATCGTTGTTATTCTTACAATTTAATGAAGCGATGATTTTCCCCCTCAGATGTTTGCAGGAGATAAATTCCGCTGCTGAGGTCGTGGACATCAATCCAGTTTTCTGCATTCTTTAATTTTGTGGCAAGAATTATTTTGCCACTAATGTCTCGAATGTTGATTTCTTGATTTGGCACTTGAGAATTAATTTTTATTCGCAATAAATCCTGAACAGGGTTTGGATAAATGCTCAGTACATCTTCATTTGGTTTTTCATCAACTGAAACGAGTGCTGAGCGTAAGTCAAAATACAATTCCGGTGAACCCATGCCGATTTCAACAAAAATTGTTGCAGCATCTCCACCCATTGAAAAGACAGTCGGGTAAGTACTGGCATCGATGCATTGTGGGTTAAAATCATTGATAATTTCACTTGTACTAAATGTGGTAG
>CAYMMN010000052.1:0-13551 GCA_964391495.1 uncultured Flavobacteriales bacterium
CGAAAAGGCCCAGGATATACTTCATGTTAATCCTTCCGATAAACATTAGAAAAGAACAGGAAATAAATAAAACAGCTGCTGTCGAAAAATTCGCCGGAAGAATCAATGCACAAATTCCTATTACCGGAAAGACAATGGGCACAAATGCGCTTTTGAAACTTTTGATTTCATCTTGTTTTTTCGAAAGCATCCTCGCTACAAACATGATCAGTGCAAGCTTCGCGAAATCTGAAGTTTGAAAAGTAATATTCATCCCGGGTAAAGTAATCCAACGACTGGCTTCATTCAGATTTGTACCACTGAACAGTGTGAGGATCAGTAAGGGCAGGGAGAGCAAGAGCGCAATCGTTGAAAACTTCGAATAATAAGTATAACGGATAGCATGAGCACCATACATTAACCCCAGCCCAAGTACCAGAATTGATAAATGCTTGAGAAGGTAATATTCAGTATTCCCGCTCTTGAATTTATAAGCAAGCGTCCCGGTACTGCTGTACACAGCAAGTAATGAGAATATGGAAAGAATAAAGACGATTAACCAAATGGTCCTGTCGCCTTTAAAATATTTATCCAGCCATGTAGCCTGCATTGTATTCGGGGATTTTTTTGTGAAAGAAACCTGGTGATGTTCAATTGAAAATAACTCAGAGCGCTTTCACTGCTTTTTTAAACTGGCGTCCGCGGTCTTCGTAATTTTCGAACAAATCAAAACTCGCGCAAGCCGGAGACAGCAATACTACATCTCCTTTTTTACCAAGTTTATAACTTGCCTGAACAGCTTCCTCGGCAGTGCATGTCTCAACGATTTGCTCAACTACATCCTTAAACGCTTTGATGATTTTCTTATTGTCGGTACCCAGACAAACAATCGCTTTCACTTTTTCTTTCACGAGATCGTGAAGCATGGTATAGTCGTTTCCTTTATCAACACCACCTAAAATCAAAACCACCGGGCGATTGAAACTCTCCAGGGCATACCAGGTAGAATTAACGTTTGTAGCTTTTGAATCATTAATGAATTCAATGCCATGAACTGTTGAAACGTGTTCCAGGCGATGTTCGACATTCCTGAAATCAGAAAGACTTTCGCGGACTACTTCTTTCCGGATTTCCAGAACGCGGGACGCAATGCCTGCCGCCATGGAATTATACAAATTGTGTTTACCTTGTAGAGCAAGTTCATGGATCAGCATAGAGAAGTGGGGTTGGTTGGTTAGTATGTTTATGATTATATTTTCATTTTCAAGCCACGCGCCTTCATCCAGTTTCTTTTTGATGGAAAAAGGAAAGCGGTGAGCCCGGATATCGACATCGCCGATATGGGCATTGGTGATCTCATCATCAGCGCAGTAGATAAATGCGTCAGTTGAGGTCATATTTTGTGTGATGCGGAATTTTGACATCACGTAGTTTTTCAATTCATATTCGTAACGATCGAGGTGATCCGGAGTGATGTTCGTAAGAATCGCGATGTCACATTTAAAATCGTACATGCCGTCCAGCTGAAAACTGCTCAGTTCGATGACATAATAATCATGATCCTTTTCAGCCACCTGCAGAGCAAGGCTCTTTCCTACGTTTCCAGCAAGTCCAACATTAAGCCCTGCTTTTTGAAGAATATGATACGTGAGCAAAGTGGTCGTCGTTTTACCATTGGTTCCGGTAATGCCGATCATCTTTGCTTTGGAATATCTGCCTGCAAATTCAATTTCGCTGATCACCGGAATTCCGGCTTTGCGAATCTTTTTTATGATCTCCGCCTTTTCCGGAATACCGGGACTTTTGACAACTTCCGACGCATTCAGAATAAACCCTTCCGTATGCATTCCTTCTTCAAAACGAATCTGATGTTGTTCAAGCAGATTTTTGTACTGATCCTTGATTTTACCTCCATCAGAAACAAATACATCATAACCCTTTTTCATACCAAGCACAGCCGCCCCTACTCCGCTTTCTGCGGCGCCGAGGATGACGAGTCTTTTCTGATTTGAGGTTTGCATTCGATGTAGTTATTTATCCTGAAGAATTCCGCTTTTATCTTAATTTCAATGTCACCACCGTGAAAATGGCCAGCATGATCCCAATGATCCAGAATCTTGAAACTATTTTCGCTTCATGATAACCCAACTTCTGATAATGATGATGTAAAGGAGACATCTTGAAGATTCTCTTTCCTTCACCATATTTTTTCTTTGTGTATTTGAAATAGCTCACCTGAATCATGACAGAAAGATTTTCCACCAGGAAAATTCCACACAACACGGGAATCAATAATTCTTTGCGAATAGCAATCGCGAATGTTGCGATGATTCCTCCAAGTGCCAGGCTGCCTGTATCGCCCATGAATACCTGAGCCGGATACGCGTTATACCATAGAAATCCCACGCAGGCTCCAACGAAAGCGGCGATAAAGACCACCAACTCACCGGCATTCGGGATATACATGATGTTGAGATAATTCGCGAATACAGTATTACCGGAGACATAGGCCAATATTCCAAGTGTCGCTCCGATAATCGCGGATGTTCCTGTAGCCAATCCATCGATTCCGTCGGTGATATTCGCTCCGTTTGAAACGGCTGTGATAATCAGAATAACTACCGGAATAAAAATGAGCCATGACCAGCGACGATAATCCGGACCCATCCATTTCAACAATGATGCATAATCAAATTCATGGCTCTTTACAAAAGGAATGGTGGTCTTGGTACTTTTTACTGACTGAGGCGAAACAAGAATGTTTTCATTCTGACGGATATTCTCAATCACATTCGTTGCTTCTGTGTGAAGACGAATTTCATTCTTACTCGATTTTTCTTTAACAACCACATAGGGGTTAAAGTAAAGAGTGCACCCGATAATTAATCCAAGCCCAACCTGTCCCATAATTTTAAAACGACCGGCAAGACCTGCTTTATCTTTTTTGAAAACCTTGATGTAGTCATCAATAAAACCAATCAGTCCGAGCCAAACTGTTGTTACGATCATAATGATGACATACACATTCAGTAAACGGGCAAACAATAATGTTGGAATGAGAATCGCGCCGAGCATGATTAAACCGCCCATGGTCGGTGTTCCCTGTTTTTCTTTTTGTCCATCAAGACCTAAATCACGCACAGTCTCACCCACCTGCATACGATGGAGATATTTGATAATGCTTTTACCAAAGATCAATGCGATAATAAGAGAAGTGATGATCGCGAGAGCAGCTCTGAACGAGATATACTGAAACACTCCAGCTCCCGGCAGATCGAATTCCTTGTGTAAGTAGGCAAACAGGTAGTAGAGCATATCAGTTCATGAGGTTGAAAAAATCCTGTAACACTTTTTTATCATCAAAAGGAGTACGTACGCCTTTTACCTCCTGGTATTTTTCATGTCCCTTTCCCGCAACCAGTATAATATCTCCGGGTTGCGCAAGAGAAACCGCTGTTTTGATTGCTTCTTTCCTGTCAACAATCGAAAGTGTTTTTCTCGCCTCTCCCATCGGAACGCCTTTTTCCATTTGCTGGATAATTTCCGAAGGGTCTTCTGAACGGGGATTATCACTTGTCAGAATCACACGATCGCTCAGCTCACAAGCGATCTTTGCCATCACCGGACGCTTTGCCGCGTCGCGATCGCCTCCGCAACCAACAATTGTGATGACGCGCCCTTGTCCTGATCTTACATCATGAATCGTTGACAATACATTTTGCAATGCATCAGGTGTATGCGCGTAATCAACAACACCAACAACATTGGCTCTGGACGTCAGAAAATCAAAGCGACCTTCTACAGGAACCAGTCTGCTCAGCGCGGTGAGCACTTCCATTTTTGATTCATTGAGGATGACAGCAGCAGCATATGTCGCCGTAAGATTGTATGCATTAAAACTTCCAATCAATCTGCACAACACTTCGTGTCCATCAAGATTCAGAAGTAATCCGGAAAAATGATTTTCAATGAGTTTGCATTTATAATCACTCATCGAACGGAGACTATAAGTATATTTTCTCGCCTTTGTATTCTGAAGCATCACTACACCATTCTTATCATCAAGATTCACCAGTGCAAATGCCGACTCAGGTAATGCGTCAAAAAATCCTTTTTTTGCTTTGATGTATTCTTCAAAAGTCTTGTGATAATCAAGGTGATCATGGGTGATATTCGTAAAAATGCCACCAACAAAACGCAGCCCTGCAATACGCTTCTGAACGACTGCATGTGAACTAACTTCCATGAATGCATGAGAACATCCATCATCAACCATTGCTGACAAAAGCGCATTCAATTGTAAAGGATCGGGAGTAGTATGCGTAGATGGAATCACCTGATCGTTGATTTGATTTCTTACGGTAGAAATCAATCCGCAGGGATGACCAAGAGATCTGAATAACTGAAAAAGCAAAGTGGCTGTAGTGGTTTTTCCATTGGTTCCGGTAACACCAATCAATTCCAGCTTTTCAGAAGGATTGCCATAAAAATTACTCGCAATCTGTGCAAGAGCGAGAGACGAATCACTCACTTTTACATAGGTCACACCACTGATCAATTCATCCGGAAATTTTTCACAAACGATGGCAATTGCACCTTTCTCAATGACAGCCGGGATGAATCCATGTCCATCCGCTTGCGTACCACGCACAGCAACAAAGAGACTTCCTTCTCTCACCTTACGGGAATCAAAACACACATCCGAAATGACAGTGTCCGTAAATCCGGCCACATCAAGGATGCCTGTTTTGTATAAGATATCTTTCAGTACACTCATTGCTCAGCTTAATTCAATCAGGATTTGTTGTCCTTTTTTAATTCTTGACCCCGCCTGTATAGATTGTCTGGTGACCCAGCCTTTACCATTGATACGGACATTCAGTCCTGCATTTTCCAGGATGTACAATGCGTCTCTCAAACCCATACCAACAACATTTGGCACCAATCCTGAAATCGTTTTTCTTTCATTCGTTTTTAATTGAGCAGACCTCGCATCAACGCTCACCCAGTATGCATCCGGATCCGAGGATTCACTGGTAAGATTCAGTTTGGCAAGTACTTTATTCAGATCCTTATGTTGACCTGCTTTCGCTAGTGGAATTGATTTTACAATTGAATCTGTTTGTATGGGAGATTCGTTCATGTCAAGGTGATTCGAATAAACCTTGTCTGCGATCTCTTTGAAAATTGGCGCGGCTACAGCGCCTCCGTAGTACACATCATTTGAAGGAGCATACACCACAACGATACAGGAGTACTTAGGCTTGTCAGCGGGAAAATACCCGACGAAGGAAGCCTGATAGGTCATGTGCTCCTTATCGTATCCGTATTTGTTATTGAAGATCTGCGCGGTTCCGGTTTTCCCGGCGATTTTATAAGGCGATTTATTCAAGACCGAAGCCGTTCCGTGTTGAACAACTCCTTCCAGCAATTGTCTTGCTTTTGCCAGCACATCCGGAGAAGCAATGGAATCTCTGATTATTTCAGAAGAATATTCACGGATAACTTTTCCGTGATTGAGAACTTTGCTCACGAACATCGGCTTCACTACCCTGCCATTGTTTGCCACAGCATTATAAAACGTAAGGGTCTGGAGCGGTGTTAATTTGGATTCATATCCGATAGAAATCCATGGAAGTGATAATCCTGACCAGCTCTTATCTGTAACATTTTTAATAAATGGCTGGCCTTCTCCTTCAATTTGCAATCCTAGTTTTTGGGAAAGTCCAAAAGATTTTAGACGGGAAACAAATGCTTCTGGATTTTTAAGGTAATGTTGATAGATCACTCTTGAAATTCCGACATTTGAAGAAGTTTCAAATGCCTGCTGAATGGACAACTTACTGGATTTTGGCGGATGCGCATCCGGCATTTTCTTTCCATAATAAGTCGCAGTACCATCGCCTACATTCACAGTATCTGTCAATTCAATCAACCCATCCTGCAATGCGGCCATTAAGGAAGCAAGTTTGAAAGTCGAACCCGGCTCTGATGCTTCCGCGATGGCATAATTGAAATTCTCTACATATTCACCTTCTTTGGTGCGTGAAAGATTCGCGATCGCTTTGATAGCACCTGTTGAAACTTCCATCAACACCGCGCAACCGTGATCCGCGTTGTGTTCACGAAGATGTTGTTCCAAAGAGTGCTCGGCTACATCCTGAATATTGATATCAAGTGTGGTCACCAGATCGTTTCCATCACGAGGCTCGACTTCATCTTTATCACGAACCGGCATTTTCGCATTTCCACCGATTCTTTGCATGAGCCTTTGTCCGCCCGCTCCTTTAAGATCACTGTTGAATGATGCTTCAACACCTACAGGCTTAATATCCCGAACAGTCCCAATTGTGCGGGAAGCCAGCTGTCCGAATGAAAGCTGGCGCATATTTTTCTCGTCTATGATCAGACCACCTTTGTTGCGGCCCATTCGAAGAATTGGGAATTTTTTAAGTTGCTGGAGCTCTGTATAACTTACATTTCTTTGAATGAGGTAATACCTGTTCTTTTCAGCGCGGGCTTCCTTAATTTCATGATGATAATCCTGCCAGGATTTATCTTTAAAAAGTGACGACAAAGCCTGCGCCAGCGAATCGATTCCAGCATTAAAAACTTCATCGGTGAGTGAATTCGCGCGGGTATCAAAACGGATATCATAAATGGGCACAGAAGTCGCGAGCAAACTACCATCATCCGAAAAAATATTTCCTCGGGAGGCTTCAATGGGTTCAAAAGAAAGCGTCATGCTGTCCTGCTTGGCTCTCCATTCATCACCCTGCACAAACTGAATGCGTACGATCTGGACAATAATCGCCAGACCCATCGCACAGATGAGAAGAAACGCGAGGTAAATCCTCCAAAGAATATCTTTTTTAACGTCCATCTTCCAGCCCTAATTATTTTTTCTTTCCAGCAGGATCCGTCACGATAATCATCTTTGGCGGTTCCGTTGTTTCCTTTATGTTTACTGATTCAAGAGCGCCGGCAACCTGCGACTGACGACTGTTGTTCATCAGCATGGATTTTGTGGAAATGTATTCAGCTCTTTTTTCCTTCAGTTCAGTTTTTGTTTTATCGATTTCGCGGATCACACGCTCAGCATAATAGCTGTTGGCGATATATCCGATAATGAGCATGGTGACAAAGAGTATAAAAGGCATTGCATGTACGATCTGGTTTCTGTCCAGAACGCCAAAAACATTCACCATTTTAATCAGGCGTCTTGCGGGACGGGAGGAACGTTTTTTCGGCTTTGGCTCCGAAACTGCTTCCTCCTGAACTTCTTCTTTCAATTTATTCTCTGCCATAAATTATATTCTTTCCGCTATTCTGAGTTTCGCGCTTCTTGCTCTTGGGTTTCGTGTTATTTCTTCAGGACTTGCTTCCAATGGTTTCTTGGTGATGGCCCGAAATGGCACTTCCAATACATTTCCAAAAAGGTCTTTTTCTGTTTCTCCCTCAAATTTTCCCCGTGCAATAAAATTTTTCACCAATCGGTCTTCCAGAGAATGATAAGCGATCACCACCAGCCTCCCTCCAGGCTTTAGTATTTCAGCGGATCGCATCAACAATTCCTTCAACGCTCCCAACTCGTCATTCACTTCTATTCTCAGTGCCTGGAACACTTTGGCATAATATTGTGATTCATATTGCCTGTCCACACACGGGGCTATTCTTGATTTAAAATCTTCTATCTCATCGAACTTCTTTTCCTTTCTCAATTCCAAAATCAGGCGAACAAGACTTCTGGCATTTCTTACCTCACCATATTCAGACAGCACTTTCAGCAATTGTGTTTCCGGATATTCGTTCAGCACACGAGCTGCGGTGAGATCTGATTCTCTGTTCATCCGCATATCCAGAGGAGCATTAAAACGAATTGAAAACCCCTTCGAAGCTTCATCGATCTGGTAAGAAGAAATACCCAGATCCGCCAACAAACCATTTACCGGAAGCACCTCGTAATACCGGAGAAATTGTCTGACATAACGGTAGTTGTGACGAACAAGTACAAAGCGAGGATCCCTGATTTGATTTCGCTGTGCATCCTCATCCTGATCAAAACCGATCAGCCGGCCTTTTGGTCCGAGGCGCTTCAGGATTTCCCGGCTGTGTCCGCCTCCACCAAAGGTGACGTCCACGTAGGTTCCATCCGCGACGATATTCAGCGCATCAACGCTTTCGGTCAACAATACCGGATCATGATACGTCGTCGTCATCCCGTTGCTTCTTACCCATCACATCTTCCGCAAGCTGTGCGAAATCAGATGATTCATCCTTCATCATCCGTTCGTATTCCGCCTGAGCCCAGATTTCAATGCGATTCCCATATGCAAAGAGCACAATGTCTTTTTCAATACCTGCAAAATCAGCGAGTGTCTTAGGGATCAGCAAACGGTTGGTTCCGTCGAGATCAATCTCTGTGGCGCCACGATTGAACTTGCGAATGAACTCCCGGTTTTTCCGAACATAAAGGTTCAGCTCATTCACTTCTTCACTGATTTTATCCCAGACCTTCTTCGTGTAAATGATCAGGTGCTTTTCAATACCGCGATGCACCACAAAATGCTTTTGCTCCTTCACCGGAATCTGCTTCTTCAAAGCAACCGGAAGGAGGAATCGCCCTTTTGCATCAATCGTGCATGGAAACTCTCCGATATAACCCGCCATCACTGATTTTTAGATGCGCTAATGTAGAAAAAAAATTCCCACTTACTACCACTTTTTACCACTTTGTTGAAAACTTTCAAAAACGAGCCATGGATGCGGCTTTCCAAGGGTCTGCTTCGCCTCTGGATAGGTTTTTCAGGACCGAAATGGGTATAAAAACAGGAATATTCACCCCCTGTGGTAATTTGTGGAAGTCCTAAAAATGTGGCCCTTCGGACTGCCTCCATCACAAATCCGTAAGACCTGACACGCATTTTTTTTTCCAACATCCTGTTCCTCGTAAACAATCAAATTGTCCGTGTCATTTTTCTTTTTTTCTATACATATGGAAAAACAATTCAGTATGCGTTACGAAATCAAACGCGAGAACGATTTCCAGTACATTGAAGAAGGACAGGGAAAACCTTTGATCCTGTTGCATGGCTTATTTGGAGCACTTAGCAACTGGATGGATGTCGTGGAGAAATTTTCGAAAGAATACAGAGTCATTATTCCTCTAATGCCCATTTACACTCTGCCGGTACTCAATACCAACGTAAAAGCGCTGGCAGATTTCGTACACGATTTTATCACCTTCAAACAATACAAAAACCCCATCCTGATCGGTAACTCACTCGGTGGACATGTTACTCTCGTTTATGTCAAAAAACATCCGGATGTCGTAAGCGCGATGGTTCTCACAGGAAGTTCCGGCCTCTATGAAAATGCGATGGGTGGCTCATTTCCAAAACGGGAAGACTATAACTTCATCCGCACCAAAGTCGAATACACTTTCTATGATCCAAAAACCGCAACAAAAGAACTGGTAGACGAGGTGTTCGGAATTGTCAACGACAAAGGCAAACTGATCCGAATCCTTAGCCTGGCGAAATCCGCGATCCGTCACAACATGAGTGAAGATCTCAAGGATATGAAGATGCCGGTTTGCCTCATCTGGGGCAAACAAGACACCATCACACCTCCTGAAGTTGCGGAAGAATTTCACCGGTTACTACCGAAAAGTGATTTGTTCTGGATCGACAAATGCGGCCATGCTCCGATGATGGAGCAACCACACGAATTCAATGACCTACTGGACGCCTGGCTGAAAAAACTTCAGGCCTCACAGCAGGCCTGATATTTTCTGATTAATTCTGAGTCCCTAAAATTTCCTGATGACCATTCGTGATGCGCGTTTTATTGCAAGCCAGACAACTTATACCAAGTGTCCTGAGCCTGTTTTTCCGGAATACGCCTTTATCGGTCGTTCAAATGTGGGCAAATCTTCACTGATCAATATGCTCACAGGTAAGAAAGGATTAGCAAAGACTTCCGGAACCCCGGGCAAGACTCAGCTGATCAATCATTTCATGATCAACGAAGCCTGGTACCTGGTCGATTTGCCCGGTTATGGATTTGCAAGGGTGGCAAAAACAGCAAAGGCAACCTGGGATAAAATGATCCGTGACTATCTTCAGAAAAGAACCAACCTGATGACGGTATTCATCCTGATAGATATCCGTCTTGATCCTCAAAAAATAGATCTGCAATTCATTCAATGGGTTGGTGAAAACAATATTCCTCTCGCATTGGTTTTCACGAAAGCTGATAAGCTTTCTAAACAACAGGTTATATACTCAGTTGAATCCTATAAAAAAGAATTGAGAAAAACCTGGGAAGAACTCCCCCTGCTTTTTATTACTTCTGCAGAAAAGAAAACAGGACGAGATGAAATACTGGATTATCTTGAACTCACAAACAAAGATTTTGTGAATCCATCCGCATCGCCGTTTAAATTCAAGACCTGATTATTTTCCTGCTGACTCAGCGATTTTTTTTCCAAACGCTTCCGCAAACTGCCTGATCTCTCCTGCCAGTTGAGGATCATTCGTAGCGCGCAAATAGGTGTCTGCCATCGTCACAAAATTCTCATAGAAAAAACGTTTCATGTCGTCTACGAGCATATCTTTTGTCCAGAGATCTATTCTTAACGTAGTGTTCTCCTTCGGATCCCAGATCGACATCATCGTCGCATTACAGGGTTTGCGTCCTTCGATTCCGCTATCTGTCGCTTCCCATTCCAAACGGGAAGGAATTTTTTCTTCATCAAGAGTGACCAGGAATTTTATTTCAGATGTTTTCATTTTGTATTTTTTAAATTCTTAAAACGCATCCGGTATCTATCGTGCAGGCTTGTATTTCGACTCCTGAAATACTTTTTGCAAATCTTTGTTCTCCATTAGTTGTTGAAGTGAAATATCAGGATGATGATCCATATACGATTGAACAATTTTCCAGCCTATAAACTGCCCGATATTCCCCGGAGATTCCTTTGGAAAACCATTGGTTGTTGGCGCGTCGTTAACATATTTCATGAGCAGGTTTGGATCGGTACTGAACAACAATTGCTGATCTACAAAGAACGACCATACTTTTGACTCGTTCTCTTTGCACCAATTGAGCTGCGCTCCTGTATAACCGATTTTTAAGCTATCGGGAGTTTCAGGAAAAAGCAAATCAAGCGCATAGATAATTTTCCCTTGCGATATCATCATCTCAATCATCTTGGCTTGTGATTCATCCACCATGTAATCGCTTTGCAGCCAACCGCGCAAAGCATCAATAGCGGCGTATTCCCGGGTCATCCGTAAACGTAAATACAAAGGCAAAGGAGGCTCTATTGTGGAATAATAACGATAAGATGTTCCCAGATACATGTCCAGCCCGATTCCCAAATGATTCGAATCAGCAACAACTGGAAATGAAAAGGCGGACAATAACGTGATCACCTCCGGCACTTGTTTGCCGGGAAAATAATACCTGTAATACCTGAAGGCTTCGGACAATTCCTTCTTCAACGATTCACCATCTCCAAATTCCTTCTGGATATCTCGATAGACAGCTCTGAAATTCGTATCCGTGATAAACTGCCTGAATTTGTCACGCGTCAGGATAGAATCCTGTGAACCCAAACTGGTAATCCTGTAAGCGAACAAATCAAAAAAGTTTCCATACTTGCTTCTTAACTGCGCCAGTGATGACCCCATATTATTGGTGTCAAGAGAAAATAAATCCTGATCAAAATGCCGGAAAGAGAAGGAACCATCTATGGTACTTACGTCCACTTTTCCCCTTTCGTGACTACAAGAAGTAATCAACAAACCGATGTATAAAAAGGCACAAATTATAAGCGCCCGTCGTAGCCTTATTTTCATTAACATTGCAGTATAATCCGGGCAAAAATACCGAATTGAAACGGCTCTGGTTCACTAATCATAAAAAATACTAATATGAAAAAGATTATTTTCCTCAGCATCCTAATGATCAGCACACTTGCAGTGGTGGCACAAGATGAAAGCAATGTTCATTTCGGATTAAAAGCTGCTCCGTCTTTTGCATGGCTAAGAACCGATTCCAAAAATTTTAGCACGAACGGCTCAAAATTTGGCTTCAGTTACGGTCTTATGACTGAATTCAATTTCACCAAACGCTATGCGTTTGCTACCGGTATTGATGTAGCATACCGTGGCGGAAAATTAAAATCGATTGTAACGGATAGTATGACTACCACAGTTGAGCAGGCAATGACACTTCAATATGTGGAACTTCCATTGACGCTGAAATTAAAAACCAATGAGATTGGATATCTTACTTATTATCTGCAAATCGGCGTTTCTCCCGGAGTAAATATACGCTCAAAGGCAGATGTTAAAACTTCTACCCAATACAATGGAGCAACCACCAGTGCTTCAGAAGATGGCACAGACATAAAAAAAGATATCAATAGTTTCAATTTATCCATGATCATTGGTGGTGGAGTTGAATACACGCTGAGTGGGTCCACAACCTTATTGTTAGGTGTTCAATTCAACAATGGATTCATGGACATCGCTGATGGCGACGATTTGAAAGCAAATAGTAACTATCTGGCCCTCACTGTAGGAATTTTATTCTAAGAAAGGTTTATCTACCTTTGTCCCGTCAGGTGAAAAACCCTGACGGGATTTTTTTTATGCGTATCGCACTCGCACAGCAAAATTATGTCATCGGGGATTTTACGGAGAATGTCCGTAAAATGAAGTCGGCAATCCGTTTGGCAAAAGAAAAGGGAGCAACCCTCATTGTATTTCCGGAACTTTCAGTTTGCGCATATCCTCCACGTGACTTCCTGGAGTTTGAGGACTTTATTCAAAAATCACGGGAAGCTGTTTTAGACCTTGCCACTGAATGTTCAGGCATCTCTGCCATCGCCGGATTACCAACAATTAATGAAAAGCCGGAAGGGAAAAATCTTTTCAATTCCGCTGTTGTGCTGAATAATGGGAAAATTTCCGATACGGTACACAAAGCGCTTCTGCCGAATTACGACATCTTCGATGAATACAGATACTTTGAGCCGAACAGACAGTTTCATTGCATTGAAGTAGATGGCGTAAAAATCGCGCTGACCATCTGTGAAGATCTCTGGAATATCGATGATGATCCGATGTATGTTCAGTGCCCGATGGATGAATTGATCCAAGAGCAACCAAAACTCATGATCAACATCGCTGCTTCTCCATTTGACTACACACATGCCGTCAAAAGAAAAGCGATCCTGTCACGCAATATAAAGCAATACCAAATTCCCTTGCTCTATGTAAATCATGCCGGCGCTCAAACAGAATTAATTTTTGACGGAGGTTCACTCGGTATTTCGGCTGAAGGGAAATTCATTGGTGAATTAAATTCTTTCCATGAAGATCTTGGCTTTTTCGATTTTGATGAAAAGACAGGTTCGCTTGATGCATTACCTCAGGCTGTTTCAGGAACTATTCCGCCGACCGATAAAATATCTTCCATTTACAATGCGCTGGTACTCGGCATTCGCGACTATTTTAAAAAACAAGGGTTCACAAAAGCCATTCTCGGTCTTTCGGGAGG
>CAYMMN010000053.1:0-13505 GCA_964391495.1 uncultured Flavobacteriales bacterium
ATTACCTATCGGTGGATTTCGTGTCAACCGTGAAGCAGTGTTCACGAATCCTGAACGGGAACTCAGACAAGGCGATTTAATTTATTTGTTTACGGATGGATTCGCGGATCAGTTTGGCGGGCCGGAAGGAAAAAAGATTCTCTCCAAACGATTTCGCGAAATCCTGATATCGATGCAAACGATTTCAATGCAGGATCAAAAAAAGAAGCTTGAATCATTTTTTGATGACTGGAAGAAAAACACGGAGCAGGTAGATGATGTTCTGGTGATTGGAATCCGGGTATAGTGCTTTAAATAGATAAAATTAATTTTCCCCTTATCCACAGAAAGAATTCAAATACACCCTTTTGAAGAGTATGAAATTTCACAAAGTAGTCCTTTTTATTTTTCTCTTTATCTATAGCTGGCAAATTTGCGTTGCTGACACAAGCATTGATACATTAAGAGCGTCCACCTATAAAAAATCAAGAAACCATTTTGTATATCGGGGATGGAAATACATGGCCGGAGATGATCTGTCGCGAGCTCAACCCGGCTTCAACGACTCTTCATGGCAGGTGATGCCTTTCAGTCCATTGTCGTTCATGGAAACAGGATTACCAGTGAGTGATTTCAAAGGAATTGCCTGGTTTCGTTATCATGTATTTGTTGACAGTTCTCTTTCAAGGGACACTTTATCAGTTTACCTTGAATCCTATGGCGGAACTGAAGTGTATCTCGACGGTGTAAAGGTTGCTGAATATGGAAAAGTCGGGACCGATGCCGCAACTGAAATTTGCGGATATTCCTTCGAGCCCAAGCTCGTGATTCTTTCAGTTTTAAAACCGGGCAATCATGTTTTTGCTCTTCGTTATTCTAATTATAAGGGAGCGAGTAAACATTTGCTTAAAAATAATTACACCGCACGGTTTTTATTTGTACTCACAAAATACAATCGGGAACGAGAATATACAGATCTCTATTGGAATCAGACTCCTAATATTCTATTCACCGGAATTTTCATCGCTTTTAGCGCTTTGCATCTATTGTTGTTCTTCTATTATAAACGAGAACGCGCTAATTTTTATTATGGATTATTCGCTTTCGGTTTTGCATCAATCTTCTTCATCAATTATATCGAAGGTTCCGGAACCAACATACGAATGACAAATATTCTCGAAGCGGTTTCAACGGGTATCATTATTCCGTTTTGCGCGCTGACCATGATCAGGTTGCTCTCTCAGATTTTTAATAAAAAATCAACGTTGGCTTTTTACAGCATCCTTATTCTCACCTTGCTGTACAACCCATTGAACTGGCTTGACTTATTCATCAACAGAGAACTCTTTGTCATTATCCTGATTATTTCTCTCGCAGAAATACTTCGCCTCATCATCCTGGCGATGATAGAAAAAAAGGAAGGATCAAGAATATTTGGATTGGGTCTTCTCTTTTTTCCAACATGCCTGGTGATTACTATCGTTGTAATTGGAATATTGCAAAATCTCAATAATCACTCCTGGCAAACAAAGTTCATGGATTCATTGTTGAGTTTTCTGGTTTATGGTTCCATTCTGGGTATTTCATTTGCAATGACTGTTTACCTCGCGCGTGATTTTTCAAAAATCAATAAAAAACTTGCCGCACAATTAAAGGAGATAAAAGCCTTGTTCAACAAAACAGTAGAACAGGAAAGCGAGAAAAAGAAAATCCTGGAAGAACAAAAATCCGAACTTGAGGAGCAGGTAAAAATCCGTACTTCAGAGCTGGAACAAAAAAACCGGGACATCCTGGATAATCTGCATTATGCAAGAAGAATTCAGTCTGCAATTCTTCCTGAAACATCACAAATTTACCAGGCATTAAAAGATTCATTTGTACTTTATCTTCCGAAAGATATTGTCAGCGGAGATTTCTATACTTTTTCCCAACGTGAAGGAATGGTAATTTTTTCCGCCGCGGATTGTACAGGACACGGAGTCACCGGCGCATTCATGAGCATGATCGGGAGTTCACAACTGAACCAGATCATCAACGAACGAGGTATCACTCAACCTGCAAGAATCCTGAATCAGCTGAATACCGGAATTGTGGAAGCCCTGAAACAAAATCCGGATGAAATCAATGATGGAATGGATATCGCCCTTTGCTCAATTGATCTTGTGGAAAAAAAATTACAGTACGCAGGAGCAAACCGACCTTTGTGGATTATTCGCGATGGTGAATGGAAAGAAATCAAAGCTGATAAAATGGCCATTGGCGGTTTTCGCCTGAAAGCTGAAATGACATTCTCCAATCACGAAATTCATTTGCACAAAGGTGATCTCATCTATTTTTTCTCCGATGGTTATGCGGATCAGTTTGGAGGAGAAGATGGACGCAAAATGTTATCCAAACGTTTTCGCGATAAACTGATGTCTATGCAAAATATAAGCATGCGTGAACAGGAAAAAGAGCTATTGACTTATTTCAACAACTGGAAAGGCCACTACGACCAGGTTGATGATGTTCTGGTTATTGGAATCAGAATTTAATTTTGAATGATTCCAAAATAAAAAAGCCATCGTCAGGAAAGACGATGGCTTTTTTATTTAAGATGATGAAATTACTGTTTGATAATCCTTGTCTGGAAAGATTGCTCCGTGTTTTTCAAAACCAGAGTGTAGCTTCCAGGAGCAATTCCGGATACATTGATTGAGTAATCACTGTTTTGCATCACGTTCTCAAATGATTTTTCTTCTACAACCTGACCAAGCATGTCCGTCAGCAGAATGGTCCAGTTCTTTCCGGCTGAATATTTATTAAACCGGATATTCATCAAATCCTGCACTGGGTTCGGATAAATTTCAACCTGGTGATCAATGGAAATATCCACGATTCCTACGGAAGTAATAGTGATCGTTTGACAAATTGTGTCCGTACAACCATTGCTTCCTGTTGCTGTGAGACAAACGGTATATGTTCCCGGATTTGAATAAGTGTGCGATGGATTCTGCGCGGTAGAACTGGTCAAATCACCGAAAGTCCAAAAATAAGTCTGACCATTCGTGGATGTATTTGTAAAATCAACAACATTCGCATTAATTACTTCTGTGTAAGCAGCCTGTGGTAAAGGAAGAACATCCGCCTGAACAGGAACCCGGGCACTCTGACATGGATACTCCTGAAGTTCCCAGTCGTAGAAGTAATAATAATAACCCGGTGTACCGGCATTTGTTCCGGTAATTGAAACAATTCCGGAAAGTGTATATGGGAATACTGCTCCGCCATTATTGCGATATAAACCTGTACTACCCGCGCAACCCAACTCAAGATTTGTTCCTACAGGTAAATCAAAATTCAAATTCACCCTGCTTTCTCCATCAGGAATATTGACTGTGATGGACTGAATGGTAACATTATTCTGAATTAATGTGATTGTACGATTTCCGGCACCTGTCGCGTAGACTTTTACAGATTTCAAAATCACAGGAGTGTAACAATCAAATACCAGATCATGATAGTTTGTATTTGTAAACGGACCACCACCGGAGAAAGTATTATCAACCGGTCCGGCATATTGTGCTGCAGGATAAATATCATCCTCAACATAAAAAGTTGTGGAAGCAGCAAGCGGCGGAGTGTTGAATGTTGCTCCGGTTCCAATAGCAGTGCCTCCGCTTGAAGCTGCATACCATGTCAAAACACCGCTACCTGTTGCTGTCAAAGTCGCTGAACTTCCGAGACATGTTGTAACATCTGCAGCTACAGGTGCGATGGGCAAACTAATGGTGATATAGTTATTCATCGTAAGTGTATCGCTGCCATTGGCATTTGTTACAATCAGGACAACAGTATATACACCGGAAGCAGAGTAAGTATGAGATGGGCTCTGAAGCGAAGATGTTCCGCCATCACCAAAGGACCATGACCAAGTTGTAGGACCATTGGTACTATGATCACTGAACAAAATATTTCCAGAACAGGATGTCGTATTGTTAGCATTGAAATTTGCAACGGGAGGAACATTTGACAAAGAACACTGCCAGCTCAGCGCAAAACCGGGACGTGTTAGACCACCATCCGTTGTTTGACGAAGAGTAATGGATCCTGTTGTAGAAGCAATAGTTCCACCGTTAGGCAGAGCGGTTCCGTCATATGTTCCGATCAACGTTGAAGCGGTTGTTGGTCCATCGTATACATAGAGGTAATCAAATCCGGATTCAAAATCGAATGAACTAAATGTGAGTGTTACAATCGACGCGCCAATTGGAGCGATAGTAATTGTAGCATCCGTATTATCAGCGTAATCTCCTGATGGACCTCCACTATCGTAGAGTTGTCCGGCACAAGCGGTTTGCGTTGTACCTGAACCATTAGAAGGAAGTGAAACAATGCATGGGTTCAGACTGTCAATATTTACGAATTGTGTTTTGACAACCGTATCAATTCCGCATGAACCGCCATCTGCAATGAGGCTTACTGTATAAAGTCCGTACGAAGAATAAATATGTGTTGGATTTACAAGGCTGCTGGTTCCGCCATCGCCGAAATCCCAGGTGAAGGTACCGGCGTTAGAACTCTGGTTAGAGAATGTAACTGATGCAGGAGTAGAACAAAAAACAGTAACCGGTGCAAGGAAGTCGCTGGTAACTCCGGGTGTAAATGCATTCCCTACTCCTACTGCATGCCAGGCATTCGCGGTTTGAACGACTTCGTTGGTACATGGACCATACAAATCAATTGCCGATTGAATAGCATAAGTTCGCGCGTCAGTATATTGAGATGTTGGAACAAGATAAACAGTGTTCATGCGGAAACAGATGGCTGCGGCAGCATCAATTCCCAAACCATTTACTGTGTATGCATCCCCATTGTCATTGGTACCTGTACCACCTTCCGTAAGAAGATAAAACCAATGGTTCATTACACCACTGTTGGTGTGAACACCACCATTATCCGCGGCTCCTGTTGCCCAGTTATTTCCCTGATAAGTATCCGGATCACCATATGCATTTGGATCCGACATTGAACGGAAAGGAGAAGAAGAAATTTCATCGCCGATTAACCAGTTGATTGAAGCGGCAGGTTTTCCATAGTGACGAATAGAGTTTCCCATACAATCACTGAACGATTCATTCATCGCTCCGGATTCATAAGAATAATTGAGTCCGGATGTAAACTCAGTAAGACCATGCGAAATTTCATGGCCGGTAACATCAAGTGCAGTAAAAGGAGTGTAATTTCCTCCATCACCATCACCATAGGTCATTTCAGTTCCATCCCAAAAAGCATTCGCAAAATTTACATCGTAATGCACATAACTTAAAAGACGAAAACCATTTCCGTCAATACTGTTACGGCTGAATTTTACATTGTAGAAATCATATGTTTTTTCTGCTCCCCAATGCGCATCGCTGGCATACTCATCCATTTGCGCATTGACATTGTTCCAGTAATTGTCTGTATCCAGAAAATCCGTGTTGGTATAATTGGTAGTTTGCTGAAGGTTATACGTTTCAATTCCATTTCCCCTCCCTGTTTCACGTAACCTGTAGGTTGTTGCATTTACACTATCAGCAATCATTTCCCGGATTCCGCTATAAACTGTCACTGCTGTAGCGGTTTTATCGGTATAATGAATTCTGTCCTTAGTATAAATCACAGCTCCATTCGCTGCATTGACGAAAACATATTCACGACGCAGTGGTTTTTCAGCATATACATCAAAACGATAAGCGAGCGTATAATTAGCATCATTAGGTTCTCCATTCAACGGAGCCATTACAAGTTCTCCTTTTGGATACCAGGTTGCAGAAGGGTCGCCGGTTTGCTTTTTCAACAAAGCTTCCATTTGCGGCAATTGCCAGCGATATACATCGGCATTCACATATTCTAAAGCAGCATTGAGTGCGGCAGCAGATGATAATGAAGGTGTGGATGATGACTGAACCTGATTGAACACTGTTCCATTTACGGAAACCATGCGATCATTTTTTACATGCACCAGGAACATAGTACCCTCCAGCTCGAGGCCTTTGTAGGTTTGTCTGTAACGGTAGTGTGTCATTCCGAGACGATCTTTCTCCGTATTCAGTAATTTAAAACCGTAGTCTGCAGACAACTTGAGCGCATTGTGAGCCCAGCTTTCAAATGAAGAAAAAGGCATTTGCGCCTCTGCACGAAACTGGATGTATTCCGGGATTTCATTTTTAGTGCCAATAATAATTTTCTCCGCACCTTTAATTTTTTGCTGCGCTTCCCGGCCTGTGATTTCACGTGCAGAAAGACTGGTCGTGACGAAGGTCAGGACAAGCAACGTCAAGTACTTGTTGATGAATTTCATTTGGTAGAATTGCTTTGTGGAATTTGATTAAACAGAAGTGCAAGGTAAAAATTAGGGGATTTCTATTTATGTACCTGAGGTGAAATCATGAAATTTATAGATCAAATGCTACATTTTCATGACAAAGGCGTTCATTTCTTTGATGAAAAGGCCTGATCGAACCTAAATTCAAAGAAATAAGCATTCATAGGATCAGGGACAGGGCAATAAAAAAGGGAGCGAAAGCAAAGCCTTCGCTCCCATAAATCCGAATTCCTTATTTATTTAATTACTGAAAAACGTTTTACAAGTATTCCTTCAGGAGCAATCATCTGAATGAAGTAAATGCCAGCTCCCAGATCAGACATATCGATGGTATAGGATTTTTGTCCATTGGCCTCGATCCGTTTGCCGGCAACTTCTCTTCCTTCCATATCTCGAACATTGAAACGAATTGCATGACGGAAAATTTCTCCGCCTGAAATCACTAATTGCGTTGTTACCGGATTTGGAGCCATCGACATCGCGTCTTCAGGAATGAAACCACCCAATCCCACAGGAATACTAATCGTGAGAGAATCCGTGAAACTGCATCCATTCGGTCCCGTTACTGTTACCCAGTATATGCCTTCAACGGTCGCGACAAGAGTTTGAGCTGTACTGCCATCACTCCAGAGATAGCTCGTAAATCCTGTTCCTGCATCCAGTTGTAAACTGAATGGTGGTGTGAGGGTAGTATCATTACCCAGACTTGTTGCAACACCGGAAATGAGTGTAATATCTACAGGAACACGCTGACTTCCGCAAGCACCGATACCACAATTTTGAAGCACTCCATTGAGTCCGCTGTTGAGCGTTCCTTTGCTTTCTGGATTACAGGTGAAATCAGTAGCAAGGTTGTGGTCTTCATTTCCTGTTCTACTCATCACAGCAGGAGCTACACAGGATACAAAAGCATCTCCCGACCATTCGTTGCCAATTGTAATTGGAAATCCATTAAGGGTAACAGACAAGGCTTGAATAGAAGTACTGTCCCAATCCCAGGCAACAAAATCAACAACGGAACCTGCATTGTCAATAATCACAACCCAACCACCAAGTCCGGAGCTCCATAACAGATTGCTTCCCCAATAATTATCCGCTGCATCATCCGTTCTGTATTGTGCTTCACCGGGAGCGAAAACACCAAGATCCCAGGAAATCGTGTTCACTGCGTTAATGTCAGTATAATCATCACTCGAATAAACTTTCCAACCTGTCGCATCAAGAGTACCACCTGACAAATTCTGAATTTCCAGATAATCACCACCACCTTCCGGTTGAATTTCAGTAATGCGCAAACAACCGGATGTTCCGCTTCCGGTGCGAGATTCTACATAGAAGGTCGTATCTCCTGAAACAACAGGACTGAAAACATCACCAATGAACAAAGGAGTTCCACCACTTGCTTCCGCATACCAGGCCAAAGCATCGCCGGAATCCGGCTGAGCAGTAATTTGAAGGTTGTTGTCACATTGCTGTTGAGGCGACTGAACAACCGGCGGGTTCGGGTGAGCACCAAAATCAAATGAACCACGAATGGTATCATTCTCCAGATATTGATCACCGGCCAATGCTGACCATGCAGTGATATCAACTGTTCCTCCTGAATAAGTGTCAATGGTTTGTGAAAAACGAAGTGTATCAGTGGTGCCCGGACCAAGAGTTGCCGGATACGTTTCTGTAAGACTTGCTGTCACAGCACCGGTGACATCAGCCTGCACATCAAAGCCCGACTGCGGATTTTGTCCGTAATTTTTTACCAGTACAAATACCTGAGTCGTCGTGCTTCCGCATGAACCGGTTACAGGTTCAACGAATGAAATCAGACCAAGATTGGCATTTAGCGGCGTGAATTCATCCGCACCAATATCAGGAGTTGACGGATCACGCAAGTCGCCATCAATATCGTCAGTAACTTCAGCAAAAGGCAAACCAAGGTTATTTACTGCAGGACTTCCTGCATGAAGATCAGTGTTCGAAATATATTGCGGGTCAGCGGAAACGGAAGTGAGGTCTTGTCCGGATGCAGTGCGCCAATCAGCCAATGTAACCTGAGTGACACCTGCCCATGAACTGAGTGTGGTATCACCACCGGCTACCATTAAATTATTGAAATCCGCATCGGTGTAACCAGAGATCGCATTCGCATCAACAGTAATTGCAAAACCGCCTCCGGTACTTACAAGAAGATTGTTATACACACGCAGATTAGATGTAGCTGCACCAAAAACTCCGAATGCTGAAGCAAAATTATTTGTTTGCCTGTTCAGGATTGAATTATTCAGAACATTCTGATAAGTACTACCATCAAGATAAATACCTGCTCCCGGTGAATTTCCGGAAACAGATATAAAATTGTTCGCGATCAGCCCTTCCTGACTGCTTTGAGATGTGCATCCTGATTGAAAAATTCCTTGTCCGTTATCTGAAACAATTGAATTCTTTGTAATACGAACCGCGTTGTTTACCACATCAAGATTAATTGCAGTAAAACCCTGATTTGCACCGCTGATTGAAAATGTATTCCCTGTTATTTGAGCAGCCTCATGATAATTCAGGAAAATTGAACAGTAGTAATTGTTCACAAAATCATTATCAGAGATGACCATTCCCGGAATCAGATGCAAAGCACCTTGTCCAATCATATCAATACCAAATGCTCCACCTTCAATTCTGTTATTTGAAATTACAAAATTACTATCGGCTTCATTACCCAGTGGCATATAAATCAAACTACTCGAATTTGATATAGTTGTAGAAAGACCCGAACGAATAATGTTGTTTCTGAGCTGGAATGATTTTGAACCGGATCCAATGTAAAAGACATCGGCGTAGTTTTGAGATCCGATTCTTTCAATGGTGAGTTGCCGGAATGTAACATAATCAGTTCCGTTCACCAGAATTGTAAAATTGCTGGAAGAAGATGAAGACGATGAATCCGCGATCACAACAGCTGTACTGTCACCCGCCTCTGACTGAAAGGTGATGGTGTTGGTTGATGATGCTCCTGTAACGCTACCCATAGAGACTTTCCCGGTATATGTTCCACTACGGATATTAAATGTCACGGCACCGTTTACACCATTTGTCTGAAGTGCGGTAATCGCGGATTGAATTGTAGCATAATCCGGAGATGTGCCTCCAATGGTATAATTACCACTAAGCTGGGCGTTGGCTGACAGCGTAAACAAAAAACTGCAAACCAAATTAAAAGTAAATTTTTTCATGTTGTTTTGTTTTGGGGTTGGCATTCTTTGAATATAAAATTCAGAGGATAAGGTATAATTTTTTCTCAATTCCTTCCAATGCAATTACTCAATTTTTTTCTGTTAATTAAACACTTTTTATACTTTTTTCACCTATAAAACGATCTGAATTCTCTTGTAATTCAAGGAAAAGTTTTGCAAGTTGCAGGAATTTGTTTCCTCAAAACGCATTCATGAAAAACGTGATTATTAAGATTTTTCGCCATTTCACTACACTTATTCTGTTCCTTACAGGACTAAACCTGTTTGCGCAGCAACCCGGCAAAACAGATTCCATCATTACAACCATTCTTAATGAATCCAAATCAACCGGTCAGGATGAACCCGGACTTTTGTTGATCAAGAATGAAAAATACGAGGAAGCCAGCAAGTTTTTTACCGGAGCCATCAATAAAGATGAATCTGATCGTGACGCTTATTTCAAACGCGGTGTCAGCAACTGGCATTTGAATGATTCCCTGAGTGCATGCCGTGACTGGAGCGCAGTACTGGCTCTTGGAGATACTGCAACTTATTTATTGCTTCAAAAAAATTGCCATGGCAATATGATTTTTGAAGACGATACTGTTCCGGCTTCTCAGGTAAGAAAACTATTTGTCACTCCTGCAAAAACATCAGCACCCGGTTATCCGACAACATTTGCAAAAACGGTTGTTGAAGAAATGCCTCAGTTTCCAGGCGGAGAATCAGCGCTCATCGATTATTTTAACAAGAACCTTAAATACCCCGCAGATGCCAAAGGCAAAGGAATCCAGGGACGCGTGTATATCAATTTTATTATTAGCAAAAACGGGAAAGTCCTTTATCCATACGTCGTACGTGGAATAGATAAAGAATGCGACAAAGAAGCGCTTCGCCTGATCCGCAACATGCCCGCATGGAAACCGGGAAAAGAAAAAGGGAAAGCAGTTCTGGTAAGGTATAACCTGCCGGTCAGGTTCAGTTCCAATTGAACATCACAACATGCATTGATTAGTGTAAATGGGGAAAAATCCTCATTTCCACCAGTTTTTCTTAGATTTTATTGCATTCCGACGGCCTGAAACCCGCCACCAGCCTGAGAATTAAGACCAGTCGATTGTTAAAAAGTTGTTGATTCCGGGTTATCAAATATTATTTACTTTGCGAACTTTATTTTCAAATCCTCCCCTATGAAATATTTCTACCTCCTTTTCTTTTGCTTCTGCACACACTTCGCGCAAAGCCAGACCATTCTTTCTCTTTCCGCACAACCCTCACAACCCACTTCAAGCGATCCGGTGAAAATTGTCATCACCAATTCCTTTCCAAGTGGCGGTTGCTCGCTTATTCATGAACAACACTCAGTAAACGGAAGCGATATCACCCTTTTCGTTTACCATTGCCTCGGACCGCTGACCTACATTTGCAACATCTCGGATACCATTGATCTCGGATACTTGCCCATTGGCACGTATAACCTTCAGACAAATTTGCTCACGGGAAATACCGGTGTAAATGGAAACTGCAGTAGTTTCATCCAAACCGATCAGTACAATCTTAATTTGAATGTTACCCAAAGTACAGGCATTGCTGAAATTCTTTCTGGAAAATCACAGCTCGTTCTCGATCAGGCTTCGGGAAATTGTTTTTTCAGATCTCCGGAAACTGCTTCTGCAAACATTGAGTTAATGGATCTGACAGGAAAACAGGTTTACTCAACCACCGCTCTTCCCGGCAAGCTCAACATTCCGACCAACCTCAGAAGCGGACTTTACATTTATTCCATCCGTTCCGCCAACCGTGCTGTGAGTACGGGGAAGATTGTGATTAACTAAATTCACTACAGACATTTTATTGAAACGAATTGTGCTCTATGAGCATGCTTAAGCCTATCCTGAAGGATAGGCTTAAGTTCTATATCTTTGTTTTCTAAAATATAGCTACAACGAAAAATTCAGGCTTTGAGACATGTGAAATATCTTATCGCAGGCTTCTTATTCTTTTTGAAGAATGATTTTTTTAATTGAAAAACTAAGATTATCGTATTCGACACGACAAAAATAAATTCCTTCAGCCCATTCTTCAGTTGGTATTTCAATAATTGATTTCACTGAATTTAAACGATAAACAATTTGACCAAAAGAATTCACTATTTGAATTGATTTATTTTGATATTCTTCATTTGAAAATTGAATAGTAAAACCTGATCCAAAAGGGTTTGGATAAAGTTCATATAAAATTTGCAACTCCGTACTCATTTCACTAAGACCGACAGAAGAACACAAAGTGGACTCCAAAATAGAGATTGAGCTTGTGGTAATTTGAGGAATCCAAATTTGTTCCGAAGGTGATTGATAATTTACTCCTGAACTTAGATGAAATGAAATACTTGAATCGGTTACACTTAGTGGTGCGGAATTACACGGACTAACTCCATTATCATCCGCTTTTACAACATAAGGTCCGTAATTCATTATGGAGGTGGCCATTCCCAACATCATATAAGTTCCATCACTCATCTGTTCAATAGTTCCGGCATAATTGGTTCCCACTGTCGGTCCATACCTGTTTAACCAAAAAACATTTCCCAATAAATCAATTTTCATCAAGCTAAATTCACTGAGATAATTTTGAATTGGAATATGTCCTAGTATTAGCAGATTACCGTCTCTGGCGATTTCCGCCGTCACCCCATGAATAGGACCATCCGGAGTTGTGTACATTCTAGCCCAGATTGGAACACCTACTGAATCGGTTTTCAAGATGGTTGGGAAAGAATCATTTTTTTCAAGCCCAACTAACAGGAATCCATCATCAGGTGTTTGTCTGACATTCCATGGCCAGGTACCAATTGCATTCTCATAGTACTTATTCCACTGAAGAATCCCTGCTGAATCAATCTTAAATATTATCAAATTATCAGGAAACGCTGATGATGCCCCAAGAAAAATCAATCCTCCATCGGAAGTCCCGCTCATTGTGAACAAACCTATCGAAGGATTCAAAAAGAATCTTGACCACTCCTTATGTCCATTCACATCAAGTTTAATAATATACGTCGTATAATCTCCGGCAATAAATGAAGATGAAGTACCACTAACAAAGTAGCCACCGTCAAGGGCTTCCTGAATGTACACTACTCCATCCATAGCATTTCCGGGACTGGCAAATGACCATTGTACACTCCCTGATGAATCTATCTTAAAGACAAACATATCGCTCAAGTATCCGCTTCCGGGTACACCAGTACTACCGGCGATCACTAATCCTCCATCAGATGCTTTGCACAATGAATAGGCTCCATCAGCATTTCCAGTATCATAGACTTTAGTCCAATAAACTCGGCCGGTGCTATCAGTTTTAACCACAATCGCATCCTGGAGAGTATAACTACCAACTGTTTGTGTACTTCCGCAAAAGTAGTATGCATTACTGCTGTATTCAATGGAATTATTAAATTGCATTCTTATTACACCGGTCGTACCAACAGAAAATGTTTTTTCAAATATAATTGAAGCTAATAATTTATTTTGAGAGGTGAAAAGGAGAATAAAAACTACTAAAATATTTAGGCTCAATTTCGTGATTTTGAAATCAGCGAACCTAAAAATCACTTTCACACCAACTTTTAGAGAAAATAAATTGGAATTTTGTTTCATGTGATGATCGCATTACTTATATAAAGATACATATTTTCCACATTCTTAAATACGGAAGTAAAATAGGAGATCTTCGGCGACCAAATAGACTGTATATTTCGATAAATTAGATCCATAAAATTCACTTTTCATGAAAAGCAGAACTATCCAAAAATCAATTTACGGCGACCAGCATCCGATGGGAAGTATTCTGATCCGTCAACCTTTGCCTTCTGCTGATTTGCATTATTTTGATCCTTTCATTCTTTTGCATCACGGGAACAATAAAATAAACCCTGACAATAAAAACGAAGG
>CAYMMN010000054.1:0-13499 GCA_964391495.1 uncultured Flavobacteriales bacterium
TTTGTAAAATACCATCAGACTCGTTGGTCCAGACTGTAGCGTTTTTAAACAATGTCATTTGCGTTTTCGGCAATTCTTTCCAGCCGTAAGACATGTTTGGAAATGTCACCTTCCCGTTGATCGCGTTTTCTTTCTTCGTGCTGTCCTTCTTAGGCAACGCTACAAATGCGGAATCATATTTTGCAGACCATTTTACCCAGTCACCATTTGGTAAAGTTGCATTCCCTGACCAGCGTAAACCCTGATTTTCTTCAACCAAACCACTGAGCCGGTAAATTCCTTTTGGTTCACGTTTCTTATATTCAAATTGAATATTAAGAAGATTGCCGATACGGGAAAAATTTGTTTTGATCAAATTGGTGTCTTCAAAAACACTCACTTCCGGATTCATTAACTCGCCCCCTGCTTTCATTCGCAAAACAGGTAAATTGCCAATAGTTAATGTATAATTTCCACGAAGATCAGTGATGTTGTAATCATTGACAGTATATCGTTTTCCTTTTACCCAATTTTCATAAACAATATTGTCTTTATCGAAAAGCGATTTGGACACGATGATGAAATTAGCAAGCATGCCGTTGCGCAATGATCCTAGTTGATCCGACAAACCCAACATTTCGGCAGGCACGGTGGTAAGTGCTTTCAATGCTTGTTGTTCCGTCAGACCATTCTCAATCGCTTTTCGGATATTTTTCCAAAAATCACTTTTGTTACGAAGATCGGCAGTGGTTAGCGCGAAAGTAACTCCTGCCCTTTCCAAAGCAGCCGGATTACCCGGAGCAAGTTCCCACTGCTTCATCTGCCGGTAAGAAATATTGAGTGCGTCATAAGGATCCGTCACATCGTATGCATCCGGAAAATTAACGGGTACTATAAAGGAGTTTCCGGTTTCTTTGATTTCCTGAATACGCTCGTATTCATCGCCGGCTCCTTTCAGGATAAAATTCACTCCGAATTCATCACCAATACGATTGGCCCGCAATTCATTTTGTTTGTCACCGGCATCAAAAATCTGAGGAAGCTTCTGAAGTTTATTAAAGGCATCAAGACTGATATTGAATTCTTTTTTATACCCTCCATTGCTGTACCATTGTGCGTCATAATAAGTTTGACGCAACAATGCAATGGATCCCATCAGGGAAGATGGATAGTCCTGTGAGGAAGTCCCTTTGTCAAAAGAATAATTTGCCGCTACCCGATCGCGCAAAATCAGATCATTCTCTTTTCCTTCACCCAACAATGCAATGGTGGATGTACCTCTGACGATTCCATCTTTTAAAATACTTTGCACCGCCCCAAAACCCAACTTTCTCCATTCTTCAGCTTTCTTTGGATCAGCACTGAAATTCCTGTAAGCATCGTACTCCGCACGGATAGCCTGGTTCCAGCTGTAAGCACCTTTGGTATTGCTGAGAAATTGCGGGGCACCGTCTGCTCCGGAAGCCCTTTTCATTTCAGGTAAACCATAATCGGTGAAAATATCAATGAGCGAAGGATAAATCACTTTTCCTTTCAGGTCATAGACAACGGCATCCTTTGGAATGCTCAGGCCTTTTCCTGAATTGACTACTTTCCCATCACGCACAAGCAAGACTGCCGAATCGAGAACTGTTTTTTCGTCGATATAAATTTTAGCCTTTGTAAATGCAAAGAGCGTATGTCTTGGATCTGTTGTACCATTTACAGGGTAAGTTTCCTGGGCATTTGTTACTGAAAACAGCAAAAGAAAGATCCCGGAAAATAGTGTAGAAGATTTCTGCATAATCTGCTTTTAGAGAGAGACGAATGTAAAGAATTAGCCCGAAATGGTTCGTTAAAATTTCTTAACATTCAGCCCCCGGAAGGCGGCGGTTAGTGGGCATTGATTCGTACTTAGTGGTTAGTGGAATGAAAAAACCTCAAACTTCGATTCTTGAACATTGAACCTCAATTCGTAAAACATGATTCTTACAAAAGAAAAACAATTTTGGCTGATCAATTTTGTACTTTTCGAAAAAATTTACCCCCTATGAAGAAATTAATTCTACTTGTATTTAGCACCCTCCTCTCGCTTTTCTCCTCCGCGCAAGCGTTTACAGATCTGAACTGGGGACTGCGTGGATTCACCGGAGCCAATGTAGCATTCGCGGATTATGACAATGACGGCGATCAGGATTTTGTCATGACCGGATTCGGAAGTACCACTGCTGAATGGAGTGGTTTTTACCGTATCGACAATGGTATCCCTGTGTTGATTGATTCATCATTGATCAAAGTATCAAATGGTTCGAGCAATTGGGGAGATTATGATCATGACGGCGATCTGGATTTATTGATGAATGGTCAGACCAATGGAGGCGCTCAAACGGCACTCTACAGAAATGACGGAACCAGTTTACTCACACCTGTTCCGAACAATGGGCTCCCGGGATTTATCGGTTGCATGCGTTGGATCGATTACGATCACGATCAGTTATTAGATGTCATCGCAAGCGGGATGATTGATGTTAATTTCATGGATACCACCATGCTTTTTCACAATGATGGAAATGGAACATTCTCTCAAGCCGCTTCTTTTCCTTTTTCGTTTTTTGAAGTGGATGTACAAGTAATGGATTACGATACGGATTCTTTTCCCGACTTTTTCATCACCGGTCGCGGATCATTCTCTCCGAATGGATTTTGCGGACTCTTCCACAACGATGGTAACGGGCAATTCACACAATCTCCCGATAATTTTCGTCGTCTATTTACCGGTACTGCGAAATGGGGGGATTATGATAATGACGGAGATCCGGATATCCTCGTCGATGGAATTGACAGTACGAATGCCGTGTTCACTTTGATTTACGAAAACAATTCAGGTTCATTCACTGAATTGCCCAATGTTCTCCCGGGAAGTGGAGAACCCGGCGCTGTAGACTGGGCCGACATCGACAATGACGGTGATTTCGACATCGCGATTTCCGGTTCACACCTGATGAGAAATGACGGAAACAATTTATTCGCCGATATTTCTCCATGGGACACGATGAATTTTGCCTTGCCTATCACCTTTGTCGATTTTGATAACGATGGAGATCAGGATATTTTCTTCCTGAGTTTTTTCGGATTTACGGGAACAACAATGTATCAGAATAATCTTTTTACCGGAATCAAGCAGGATCCTGGCTCAGAAAATCTTCTCCTCTATCCCAATCCTGCAAACACAAGCATTTCGATTCAGTCCGATATAGCATTGAATGCATCGTTTACCATATACGATACACAAGGCAGAGCAATTCAAAGTTCAAATCTCAACGCGATTAAAAATTCAATAGACATATCACATTTCGAAGCCGGTGTTTATTTTATCGAAATAAAAAATCAGGATTCGATCCGGAAACTTCGTTTTACAAAAATGTAATCAGAAGTATTCGAGCATAAAAATCCCGAAGGGATGCAATTATTATAGACCAGTCTTTGCGACTTCCATCTAAAAGCCCGAAGGGCTGACATTTTCACGGTAATCATGTCAGCCCTTCGGACTTCATAAATAATTTCGAATTATATATCTATAATAATTGCATCCCTTCGGCATTTTGAATAACTGCTCTCCTGCTTAGAATTTGTAGACGAATACAATGTGCGATAGTTATATTTTATCGTTAAACAAGAAACAAATAAAATCAATCAACCTACTGTTTGAAAATCTTAAAAACAGATTGATGAAATTTCGATTGCACTTTCACTAGGTAAATGCCTGACTGGAGCGAAGGAAATCGTAGTCTGTATCCATTTGCATTCCGCTGCGCATCGAAATTTATTTTCTTACCAAGTACATCACTCACACTCCATTTCAATTCTGAAAAATCCATTTTCCCGAAATTCACCTGCAGATCTTCTGTAAATGGATTGGGCGAATAGCTGAGGACAAATTCTGTTTCAGGCTCGTTAACGTAAGAACTTGTACACAACTGACAATTCCTGAGTACAGAAACTGCAGTATCATTCGTCGCCAGTGAATCAAAACGCAAACCTTCCTGACAATTTCCTTTCAGCTGAAAATTCAACCAGGGAATCAGCAAGCGGTTGATTGTCGCTTGCTGAGTTGCTCTGGAAATAGCAGGAGCCGGTGTACAGGAGCTTTCACCAATGGAACACAAAACATTCGCGTCCGCCATCTGGCAATGACTCCCGCTATGGATAGTGATCAGCGATTTGCAAGTGCTGTGCAGGGAATCATACATTGGTAATTGATTGCCGGCAATTGGTGTCACACAATCATTTTCTCCGGCAAACATTAAAGCCGGAAGAGTAATTCCGGAAGCAGCCTGTATCGCGGATGGATTGGTTTCAGCAGCGGCAAGATTCGCGAGTGCTGTGATATGAGTATTGTATTGCACCGCCAGAAAGCTTGCGCCTCCACCCATGGAATGTCCCATCACACAAGAAGTTGAATCCACGCGATTAAAAAACGCGGAACCTGAATTTTGCCCTTCACCCTGCAATGCATCCACCAGGAACGCTAAATCTTTTCCAAGCTCCACATGCTGGGGTGAAAAACCTGTTTCGGTAATCGGAAATGCAACAATGAATCCTTCCGCCACAAGAGCATTCCAGAGAGTGGTATAAGCGTCCCAGGTCATCACAAATCCATGACCAAAAATTACAAGAGGAAATTTATCGGTGTTCAGCTGAGTGATTGTTACATTGTCACCATCTGTATCCGCTGGATAATAAACTTCCGTCTGAATCGCCCTGCTTCTGTTCGTATCGGTAAAATTGATCGTACGATGTCCAACATGATAAGGCTGAGCAATCGCGCCAAAGCAGTACAAACAGACGGCAAACAAAAGGACAATACAATTTTTCATATCTCAAATTTACACTTCAAACAATACTCCTTACATATTGTTCTTCAAAAATTAAATTTACCCATAAATACTGTCATTTATCTTCAATAAACAGTAATACTCCCGGTCAAAAGTATCCTTTGCGGGAAGATAATTTTGTCTATTTTTGGCACAAACACAAACCGATGGACTCCTCCTTACTCGCAAAAATTCACATGGTCAGCGTGATGATCTTCCTGCTGATTTATGTTGTTAAAACTGTTCTTTTATTCAGCAGCCGCGCCAGCCTTGACAAATTTACCCGTGTGATCAAGGTTCCTGAAATGATCATCAGCACCTTGTTTCTGGTAACAGGTTCATGGCTGTACATACAAATCGGAGGAATCAAGATGTTCCACCTGATTAAACTAGCCTTTGTTTTGATTTCCATTCCTCTCGCAGTAATTGCTTTCAAGCGTTACAACAAGGCACTTGCTTTATTATCCCTTTTATTAATCATTGGAGCTTATGGACTTGCTGAAATGAGTAAAAACAAACCTTTTATTCCCGCAAAAGTTGTCGTTTCAAATGACGATGGCAGTCAGCTTGTGATTGGAACCCGCACATATGCAGCCAACTGCGCATTTTGTCATGGTACAGATGGTAAAAAAATGTATCGCGCTGCTACAGATCTGACACGTTCTACGTTGGACGCAGCGCTTGTACAGCAAATGGTAAAAGAAGGCAGCAAAGGAAAAATGCCTTCGTATGCAGGATATCTCAGCGAAGATGAAATCGCAGCTGTAGGGATATATGTTCAAACATTACGCTCAGCTCCGGCGGTGAATCAATAATTCCTGCAGGATAATTTTATCCGGATACAAAACTGATCCTCCTTTTAAAAAAGCATTATTCCGGTTAAGTATTTTACAAAAAGGAACGCACTGACGTTCCTTTTTGTGTTTTTGCCGTTTATTGAGCCAAAATGAAGCCTTCGAAAGGATATTTTTCTTTTTAAACTACCTTTGCATTCCTTCATGCAGTTCACGCTCAAGCCGAAAATTAAGTCCATAGTGAAAAAGCTCCTGTTTGGTTCAGGGCTGGTATTTCTGTTTCTGATTCTGTTCGCCTTTACAACAGGTCCGTTTTGGATGTATTACAACCTTGGATCCGGTCAGGCCAAGATGAAAGAGGCCCCTGCAACCATTGTGCTTATGGGCGGTGGCGGCTTTCCAAGCGAATCAAACCTCATTAGGGCGTACTATACCATTCATGCTGCTAAAGCATTTCCAAACGCGACAGTCCTGGTTACATTGCCCGGCGATAGTCTTGACAGTAACAGCAGCGTATTTCGTTTCAGGAATTATCTGATTGAACAGGGAATTGATTCATCACGTATCGCGCTCGAATGCACCGGAAGAAACACCCGTGGTCAATGTCTGGAGATTTCACGGATGATCAATATGTACAATCCTCTGCTCGTCATCTCTTCACCAGAACACCTGAAACGTTCGGTACTTTGTTTTCGCAAGACAGGTTTTAAGCATGTGAGTGGAATTGCTGCTTTCGAAACAGCGATCGAGTCCAATTTATTTTTCAGTGAAAAAAAACTGGGCGGAAGAAAAATTCCGGGAACAGACGTCGGAACAAATTTACAGGTACGCTATCAGTTCTGGACACATTTACGATACGAAGTCATTGTGATCAGAGAATACTTAGCGTTGGCTTATTATAAAATGAAAGGTTGGATTTAACCTCAACACAAATCCAAAAGAGAAATAAAGCATACAATTTTTCAATTCATATATTCACTATTCTATTCATTAAGAATTAAAATTACAGAATGCCTCAAACACCCGTATCAACTGCCCGAAAGCAGGAAACCTGCATCCTGATCGGACTGATTCACAAACACCAGAATGAAAACCAGGTGACGGAATACCTGGATGAACTTGCATTTCTGGCAGAAACTGCCGGAGCATTTACTGCACGCCGTTTCACGCAACGCATGGAACATCCGGATTCAAAAACCTTTATTGGCAGTGGAAAGCTTGAAGAGATCGCGGCGTATATCAAAACCAATTCCATTGACCTCGCCATTTTCGATGATGAACTCAGCGGAACGCAAATCCGTAATATCGAAAAGGCTTTGGAGTGCCGAATCCTTGACCGAAACAATCTCATTCTGGACATCTTCGCGAAACGAGCTAGGACAGCACAAGCCAAAGCGCAGGTTGAACTTGCGCAATACCAATACCTGCTGCCCCGACTGACACGGATGTGGACTCACCTTGAAAAGCAACGCGGTGGAATCGGGATGCGTGGTCCGGGTGAATCGGAAATTGAAACTGACCGCCGTGTGATTCGTGACAAACTCGCGAAGCTGAAAGGCAAGCTGCGGGATTTTGAAAAGCAAAGCGCGACACAACGCAAGCAACGCAGCGAACTGATCCGTGTTGCTCTGGTGGGATATACGAATGTCGGTAAATCGACGCTGATGAATCTGCTCAGTAAGAGCGATGTTTTCGCGGAGAACAAATTATTCGCGACACTCGATACAACAGTTCGGAAAATCGTTTACGACAACATTCCGTTTTTGCTTTCTGATACGGTTGGATTCATACGCAAACTCCCTCACGATCTGATCGAATCTTTCAAATCAACACTCGACGAAGTTCGTGAAGCGGACATACTGATTCACGTAGTAGACATTTCACATCCGCAGTTTGAAGATCATATCAATGTGGTGAACCAGACTTTGGTGGATATCGGAGCAACGGACAAACCAACACTTTTGGTGTTCAACAAGATCGACGCTTATCATTACATACCAAAAGAAGAAGATGACCTCACTCCTGCTACGCGGGAAAACATGACTCTGGAGGATTTAAAAAAGTCCTGGATCTCGAAGATTCCGGGAACCTGTATTTTCATATCGGCAGTGAATCGAACCAATGTTGAAGAACTGCGTCTCACGCTCACCGCTAAAGTGAAAGAATTACATTTCCAGCGTTACCCGAATTATCTCGAAAGAAACAAACCGGAAGAATAAAAAAAGGCGCGAAGAGTTTCTTCGCGCCTTTTTTGAGATAAAATTTTTATCAGAATATATATCCGATTGCTAATCCAAATCCACGAAGACTTGGCAACCCGGTCTTGTATTCAACATTTACTTCACTGCTGGTTACAGTAGTCGTCAAAGTGCCTACAGGAACATCGGTTGTGGAGAATTCATCACGTAAATCCTGTTGTTGCGCTGCATCAAAATTTCCTTTTCCTGTAAGTTCAACTTTGCTGCTGCTGAAACCGGCTCCAATGATCCACCAGTCCAGTGTAACGTGATCACCAAATTTCCATTGTGTTCCAATCATCAGGCCAACTCCGATTCCCGACAAACTACCTTCCATTGAAGCCACATCTTTCTGACCATTATCACGGTCGTAAGAAAAAGAATAAGTGCTGGTAGTATACTTTGAATAACGAAGATAGGGAGCAAGATAAAATCCCTTTGGAGCATGTTTTTTTACGTACCAACGATATTCAGGAGTAATTGAAAATCCGGAGAAAGAAATATTTTTCAGATTTCCGCTTGAATCATCGGTTGTGATACTAGTTGGTAAGCTTCTACTTGGCAAATAACTTAAACCAAGTGCAACAGAAGAAGATCCGTTTAAAGTATATTCATCCTGGAGGTAAAAGTTCCCGAAACCAATGGATGTCAGATTTAATTTAATAATGTTCTGATTTCCGTACATTTTTGAAGCATCCGGATTGTCCTGGGCCATAACTGAAACTGTCAGCAGTACTGCGGATAGAATTAAGTAAAATTTTAATTTCATGTGTGTAGTAGTTTTTGAGTAAGGGTTAATTTGAATAGTCAAAAATATTTCGTCCGACAATAAAGCCGGTAATTATATGCCGATGAAAGGTTGATTATCTGCCGACAGTGAAATGTGTCTGATACAAGGCATTGTTTTGCTGATCGAGCAAACTCAGATAATATGTACCATTTGCCAATGCGGAAACGTCAACAGCGGTTTCTTTTGGTTCGATCAGGTTGCTGTTCACCAATTGCCCTTTGACATCAAAGATGCGATAAGTAAGTTGAATACTTTTCTCCAGTTCAATATGAATATTGAGTTGATTCACCGCAGGCACCGGATACAAGGCAACAGATTGGATCACGTTTGGAACTTCATCAATTCCGATCAATGAAGAGAAATACAAGCTATCTATCTGCAAGGTACTGCCTGTTTCACCCGGACCGTTTCCGAAAGCGATGGGTGAACGTGGAGAAGATTGAATCCAGATAAGAGAAGTGTCTGGGTTGCCAAGATTTTTCCGGCTCATCAAAATGGAAAACTGTGTGTAGACATTATTCTGAACATTGGTTTTGAAAATTCCCGTAGCTATGGTATCACGACTGGAAGTTCCGGTATTGTATCGTGAAAGCAGAACTTCAACAGAACCTGTATCAGAACCTACAGGAGTGTATTTATAATAACCGTTAAGCTGACCATGCGCTGCGTTATCAGGACTGCCTCCGGTAGGTGTAATGCTAAAGCTGCTAAGATTGGTAATCACCGTCCCGTTTGACGCACAACCGGGTAATCCCGGTACAACAGGAATCGGACCAGGTGACGCGTAGAATGTCCAGCTGGTAAGACGCAATGAGGCATTGCCGGATTGTACATCTGAAATGTCCTGCACAGCACTGTGCTGAGGAAGAACATTTGTAAAAGATACACTATCGGTTGTATTCCATGATGTCGGAATTTCAACTGCCCCGTATGGAGTCCAACTTTCAAATGTTCCGTTAGGAACCTGAGCGAAACCTGCCATTGATAAACAAATCAAAAGACAGGATGAGAAGATTTTTTTCATGATTTTTTCCGGAATTAGAGGCTGTTCAAAAGTAACAAATTAATGAAAAAGGCAAAAAAAAAGAGCGATGAACAGGTTCATCACTCTTTTCCTCTAAAATTCATGGATTAACCTCCAATTGCGACTTTCAGACGGGTGCCGACTTTCAGGTCATTGGACTCAAGACGGTTGATTTGTTTGATGGATTCGACTGTCATTCCACCATAGCGTTGCGCGATTTTCCAGAGTGTATCACCCGGCTGAACAACATGGTAGATGATTTTGCTATCGTCGGTTTTAACGTTTGAAGAAGTCGCTGCTTGTGAGCTTTGAGTCAAAGCTGCTTCAACAGGTTGATTGGTTTCTGTGGATGAATCACTTGAATTCATTGCAGTTGTATTCACCTTTTCCGGTGAAGATTTCACGACCAGTTTACCTTCGGTTTTTCTGGGAGCATTTACATATACCGTGAGTTTCTGTCCGGCTCTGAGTTTGGTGCTCTTCAGATGATTCCATCGTTTCAATTCCTGAACCGAACAACTGTAACGGTTCGCGATGGTTTGAAGATGTTCACCACTTCTCACCTTGTGTAACTTCCGGGTCAGTTGATCACCCTGTTCCTGGGAAATATCCTGAGCATCAGTGGCAGTAACAGAAGCTTGGGCAAACAGCTCCTGTTGCTGATAGATGTTATCAATGCTAGCGATATAGGTATTGATCTTGTTTGTTGGAAGGCGCAATGGCATTGGTTCGTCGCTATCCGGAATCACACCTTTTTTATAAACAGGATTAAGGTAAGCAAGTAATTCAACCGGAACATTGATCGCGTCAGCTACATCTCGCAATTGCATTTTGCGATCAACCATCACAGTGTCCGCTTCGAAAAAACTAATTACAGGAGGAACAGATGTGAGGTTGTGTTCAGATGAATAATTCATCAGGTAAGTAACTGCAATGAATGCAGGAACATATCCGCGGGTTTCTTTTGGAAGATATGGGCTGATTTCCCAGAAGGTTCTCTTTCCGCCGGAACGGGCAATTGCACGATTCACATTTCCTGCTCCACAATTGTAAGCGGCAATTACAAGCAACCAATCGTTGTAGATGGCATACATATCTTTAAAATACTGAGCCGCAGCCATTGTCGATTTCACCGGATCACGTCGTTCGTCGACGTAGGAGTTGACTTTCAATTTGTACAGTTTACCGGTCGCGAGCATGAATTGCCACAAACCTGTTGCTCCCACACGGGAAACAGCAGTTGGGTTCAAAGCGCTTTCAACGATAGAGAGATATTTGAATTCAAGAGGAAGACCCTGCTGATCAAAAATTTGTTCGTACAAAGGGAAATACAAATTCGCCAGACCCATTACACGCTCAGTCAATCCACGTTTACGCAAGGCGTACAGGTCGATGTATTCCTGAACCTGGCTGTTGTAAGCCAAAGGAATGGGGGTTTGAATTTTCTCAATACGCTTCCGATAGATATCGTCAGCATAAGATGGGACTTCGTAAGGCTGGAAATTATTGCCTTGTTGTGTACCGGAGCTGAGACGCTGAATGTAATTCAGGCTAACCAGGCTGTCGAGAGTCGCTGCAATCGGGTCGTATGTACCACTTGCAATTGCCTGTTCAATCGCTGCATCTGGCGACTGCGCCGCCAACTGCTGAGAACCGACAAACATCAGCGAAGCAATCAGTGATGTAGCAAGTTTGTGTTTCATGTAATTTCTCATTTCAATTCTCCGTTTTTTTCGGGGATTAATTCTACATCGTTCGTTTTCTTAGGAGGATTGCAAAGATATGGTATTCTGTTAATTATAAATCAATTTACGATGAAAGGACTATGAAGTTGACCCTAAGGAACTGACTTTCTTACACATGTATATTGTGTTAAAAAAGCACCTGCTTTCTTCATTTAAAAACCTAAATTGTAAGTAGTTGTGAAATCCTGATTATCAATAGAATAGATGAAGGTGAAATATGGAGTTTAGGGTCCGTCCTCGGCTTAATTTTATCGTTCACTCTTCATTACCTGAAATTTCCCGGACATGTATTGCTCCTCACAATCCTTGATCACAAGTTGATACTGCCCAGCCTGCATTCCTGAAACATCTTTCTCAAATGGAAAAGATGCATTTTCTTTTTTGAAAACACATCGGCCATTGACATCATAAATAAAAATGGTGATGGGAAATTTTATACTGAGGGATTTATTCAGACTAACATATAATTTTTCTCCTGAAGGGTTCGGATAAAGAGTTACACTTTTTTTAAATTCAAGTTCATTCATTCCTGTAACCGGTTCATAATAATAGAAAAATTGATTTTCATTTTCCCATTCATTTTCCTGAACAATCCAGTTTTGAAAAATAGAGTACACGAGATTTCCATTGCTGTCGTAGGTGTAATTCAATAAACTCCCATTGTAATAAGATGAAAGCAGTGTATCGTAATTCTCATACAAATAAGTCACCGGATGATACACCGAATCGTACGAAACACTCCACTTTTGCAAATGATACCAGGATGAATCTACAGAGTCCCATCGATAAATAAATGCATTGAGCAGATGTTTTCCGGAATCATACGTATAATCTGTTCGCCTTTGTGGTAACCATGCATTATAAGACATATCCCATCGCTCTGTAAGGTATTCCGACAATGTTGAGTCGGAAGCATAGCTGGATGAATAACGGTATTGGTTCTTCCATGTGTTTTGATCGTAGACCTGCTGAATTTCTTCCGTCATTAAATCCGCACCGGAATATGTGTACAAAGCTCTTCCGGTATAAATCCATTGCTGAATGCCCGGGTTATACAGAAAGGAAGTTTTATCGCTTTGTAAATTGTTTGTTCCATACCCAAAGGAATCCTTCTTTGCATTTTCCCATTGTCCCAGGAAATTCTGTCCGGTGATAAGTAAAAACTGATCCGAGCCGGTATAACTATAAAGTGTGCGATAAGAAAGATACCAGGAGCTACCATTTGAGGAATAATTGAGTTCGTAATCGGGGAGCTGGTTATTCAGATAAAAATACCGGATGCTGTCGGCATTGCTGAAAACATGGAACACATCGTCATAAAGCTGATTTACCCGAGCAATTTTATGGTAAGAGGGTGTGTATGTAAAAAACCGAAATTCATTCGACTGTAAAATTCCAGTTCCCTCATTGAAAAGTCCTCTATTCTGCGCCCATAAGGGGTTTTGAGTTGTCAAACCCGTAAAAACAAGAGTCAGAAGGCAAAAAAAACGGCTCATGCAGGGCTGATTTTACAATCAAAGATAGAAATTTCAATTCTACGGACGCTTATTAACCAACGCCTGAAGGCTATTGGTGGAATAGTTCAGGGTATTTACCGAATTAGTTGGACTTCCACCTGCTCATGGTGGTATTTTCGATACGTCCTAACCAATCTGTGTGGGGCAAATAGCCTGCGAAGCTGGCAACACACAGGATTCCTCTCGTCAAACCACAACAGCATTTGGCTGCTTCACAGCGGCCCTGACTTAAACTGTCTCAACATGGCAATGGAAACTGCGCTACTGGGCTGTGCTTTGCCCTTAGTGATTCAAAAATTACAAGAGATGCTGATCCGAAAAGGGTTTCGGGTGCAGACACTTCGTGAACAAACAACCATCATCATGGCTTACCAGGATGGAACCTGGTACAGAAGTCCAAAACAAGTGGTACTGGAATTAAGTCCTGTGGAAGATTCCATCACGCGTGTAGACGTCACAGCCATCATCGATACAAAGAAAAAGGACCCGGAAGCAGAAGAAGTAATTGAAAAAAAAATTGTATCCGCGATCTACCAGAATTTTAAACCAACTAATGTAAC
>CAYMMN010000055.1:0-13130 GCA_964391495.1 uncultured Flavobacteriales bacterium
CAAGATCCAAGGCATGCGCCATTTCATGTAGTCCTACATTATACGTATCATCCTTGAATGCGTATCCTTTTTTGAAATCCGCCCAGGAGATCACCAGAACTCCTTTGGTATTCGCTTCTCCAATGTGGTATTCACCAGTGACAGTACTCAGAAATTTTTCGGGATAGATGAGAATTTTTTCAAAATGATCAAGCGTGTATTTCTCGAGTCCAAGTGTCAGCTGTATCGCGGATGCTGCAATCATGATCTTCATTTCATCCGTGACTTCCAGATTTTCCCTTCCTATAAATTCTTTTGATCGTACAAATCTCCGGACACGAATCAGAAATTTTATTTTCATATCGTCCGGCAAGCGGTCATAATAACTGAACTTGCCGGCAAACCAGACTTCATATTTGCTTTTCAGTTTACCATCAATTGCTCCTCCGAAACGAAGAAGATATGAATCAATCATTCCTCTGAATCCGTCAAAGGCAATACTCAAAATGAAAAAAGCGATGTATCCCAGGAACGAGACTACGAAACCGATACCAAGAAAGAAAAAAATGCCCTCAATCATGTCGGAACAAGAAAATCATTTTCAAATCGAAATGCAAAATTTTAGTGCAATTTCACTTTGTATTTTTCCGCCATCTTCTGAATTTGCTCCTCACTGACTCCATGAATGTTATTTTGAGGATGGTATTTTTCAACCGTGAGTACAAACACCCTGTAATTATATTTTGATGCCAGTTTAAAATAGGGTTCAATTTCCCAATCCAACGTAAAGGTATTGTCGACAATAATTTTTGATTTTCCTTTTTCCATTGCCGACTGTGTATCCTCTTCACATTTCCGGTAAGCAAGATAATTTTTGTCAAACTCAAAATTATACTCTCCTGTTTCCTGATTTGTAAAAAAGCTGTCGATCGAATAAACCGGGTATTTCCCTTCTTCACTGAGAACCTCCGCCAGAGTGGATTTCCCGCTACCTGGAAGCCCCCGGAGAAGAATCAGGGATTTTGTCTGCATGTTTAAAATGTATTTTGTAAACGTATGAATTATGTCGGATTGAACTAATCCCTATTTTTCCTGTATTAAAATTTCGCGGTCACCTGAACACGAATGGTTCGTGGTGACTCGATTTTTAATGGCCGCAGAGAATAAGACAAATTCGTCAGATTAGAGCTAACAACAGAAACAGAGAAGTTTTGATTCACCGCTACACGAATTCTTCCATCATATACTGTCGTTCCTCCGTGGTGATTTTCCCTATACTTTTTAATTCCGGTAGGAAGACGAAAGGGCATGTCAATATCGTAAAACACTTTATCGATATTCTCCATAAAACTATAATAATTCATACTGCACCCGACACTGATCATTTTCCAGGTAATTTCAAGATCCGCTTTAATAGTTTTTCGGAATCTGTATTTCAGAACATTGTCTGTAGTGTCGGTACTGGTTGACAAATAACTCAATTGTGTTGGAGTAAAACCCGGACTAGGTTGATCCACAGCATAGACAAAATCCTTTTCCAGAGTCTGTGGAAGCGTATTTGTATAACCGGCCAGAAAAGTAATCGACCAGTTTCTGTTGAGTTTCCCTTTTCCTGCCAATGTAAATTCAAATCCACGTACACGGGTCTCTCCGGTATTTACAAATTTAAATCCCGCTGAATCCGGTCGCCACAAAGCATACGTGTATTCAATGGTGTTCGAATAAGATTCCTGAAAGAGAGCTGCATCAATAAAACCGTAAACGTTCCGGATTTTAAAGCCTTGTTTTAAACCCATTTCAGCGCCATGGCTTGTTTCCGGTTTCAGATCTGGATTTGGAAATACAGAAATTCCTCCGACGCTGGTGAAAATAAATTTCTCTGTGATGGTAGGATAGCGATAGCCTTCACCGTAGGAGGCCCGGAAAAATGTTCCTTTTGAAATTGCCAGCGACAATCCTCCGCGAATTACAGGTTTGAATGAGGATGCTTCATTGTTAATTTGGAAATATTCTCCACGAAAACCACCTGATAAATTGAGTACCTCTTTGATCTTTTTATCCAACTGAACATACCCGGAATAATTTCTCATGGTATTATCCGGATGTCCGCTCGCGGAATACAATTCCGCGTGACTTGACACAGCATTCATGACAACCCCTCCGGTGAAACGAAGAGATTGCAGTCGTGTCAGCTCCTTTGAAATTCTGTACTCACTGAAATACACTGTACTTGCATTGGACTGACTATTGTTGTTGTCAACTTTATTCCGAAATATTCTTCCATGCAATTCGTGTTTCATTCCTGAAGCAGAAAAGTAGGTGACGAATGGATCCAGATAATACATGATCGTATTTGAAATAGTCATAGTTCCCGGAAATGCCCGATACATTCCTGAACTATCATTCAACCAGATCAAAGTGAAATTATCATGGGATTGAAAGAAATTACCGTTCAATCCATAAGCAAGTCCCTTTATTTTCTCAGGACGATAACGCAATGCGAAATTTACACGACCTAATCGCGTGGCGACGTCCTTATCATCTTGTGTGGTATCGACAGCAATCGGAATGAACTTAACCGGTTTCGCCGGACCGATAAAATTATGATCATTCAAAGCTCTGCCGCTGATGGTGAAGTCAAGATTTTTCTTTTTTCCTAAACGCGTGGAATGCAGAAATGAAAATCCGTATTGTGGCGCAGCACCCGACCACCACTTCGCTCCTTTTTGATCCGGTGCATCGTATTGTCCGAAATAAATTTCCGCTCTCGTCTCCGGTTTTCCTTTGGATAGGTTGTACGTACATGTATGATCCCGCTCAATGCCGAAGAACCATACAATACCGATGATGCTCCTTTGACTATTTCAATCTGTTCAATATTTTCAATCGGAATAAAAGACCATTCCGGCCGGCCCTGGTCACCAATAAGAATTGGAATATCATCAATCAGAATTCCTACACGACTTCCCACTCCAAAGGAAAATCCGCTGCCGGAACGAATCTGTGGTTCGCCGTCCAGTATGGTAAGACCCGGAACAGAGTTCAGTACCGTACTGATATTGGTTGTGTTTTTGTTTTCAATCAGAGACGGTTTGATAATTTCCATGGAAACGGTTAGCTCTTCCAGTTTCTGCTCATACTTTCCTGCGGATACGACAACGACATCCAGCATTTTTGAAAGAGGCTCCAGTTTAAAATCATGATTCAACCATTGTCCTTCGGAAATCTCGACGTCTACAGTATCCCGCTTCATCCCCAGCAATGCACAGATAATTTTATAGCTTCCCACACTGAGGGATAAAGTATAAGTTCCATCAGCACTACTTGAAACAGCTTGTTGCGGGTTTTTCAGATCATAAATTAGCGCGCCTGCTACAGCTTCTCCATATTCAGCACTACGCACGACTCCCCTGACTCCACATAGATTTTGGCTATAGAGAGTCTCTGAAAAAAGAATAGAAATGGTTAGGCAAACAACAAACTGTAAATGCTTGCTGAATACTCTATGAATTTTCATCATTCCTAACGATGCAAAATCAATTTACAACAACTTTTCCCGTGACTACTTCCCGTGTAGCTTCATCATTCAATTGTATCATGTAAATTCCTGTGGCGAGAAAAGACAATTGAAAAGTTTTTATGTTGGCATCAAATCCGGCAGAAAAAACCAATTTGCCATTACTGTCATAAAGGTGAATAGTTTTTCTATGCTCAATAGATGTCATGACCAATAATTCCATGCTTGAGTTCAGGAAAGAGAACGACGCTTTATCTCCTGCGGGAAGTTCGGCGACTTTATTTGGATTAAAGATCAATGCCAGGTCGTCAATATACATGGTGCTATTCACAACAGAGTTATATCCTGCGCTGGAAGAAAGAGTAGTTCTTGATAAGGCAGGTGTTGCTCCGCTACGGTAAATAATTGGAACCGAAAAATACGTGTATGCAGAAACAGAAGTTGTTGGTGTTGTAAAATCAGCAAATCCAACCGTATCATTTGCATTGTCGAGCAATACAAAATCTACAAAACCATTGTCCCCACTCACAGGAGCGCATTTAAACCAGCCGCTGATGCTGTCAGGTCTTAAAGTATATGCAAGCCCGCCTGTGATGGTTTGATTTTGCACATCAATTGTTCCCGTGGTAGCCAGACCATTCGCTGTTTGACCAAATACTGATTTTGTAGTCAGGTGGAGCGCGAAATTCCCGCTGTGAGCATCCGCTCCACTGGCTTTTTGAGCGGTAAGCACTCCGACAAAAGCCGTTTGTGCATTCAATGTATGCCAGTCATCCGGGTCTTCGTAATTGCTGACAGATGTCCAGTTTTCAAATCCGGGATTGGGCAATGCATTTTGTGCATACACCACAGTCGTTAGAAAAAGAGCTGTAATCAGGAGTAGATTTTTGATCATGTTCATCGTTTGGAGAGGAAGTAAAGTTATAAAATTCATCTTCAGAAATACGATTCAGGGGAAACTATACAAAATATATTACAGTTGAATTGTTAATAAATCCAATTGGAAATAAATCCATTTTATAAACTACTATTCTGATTGAAACTTTGCATCAAATCTATCGGGCAATGTATAATTCAATTAAATTTTCGTCATTTGCAAAAAGGAAAGTGAACGATGGCTTATCTTGAAAAAAATCTGATTATTAAAAAATCTCTGCTTCCCGGAGCCGGTATGGGTCTGTTCACCAAAGTGAATATCGCCAAAGGAACCCGGATCGTTGAATACAAAGGAAGATTGCAACCCTGGAAAGATCTGAAAAAAGAAGATGGTTACAATGCCTACATTTTCCGAATCAATAACCGAATTGCGATTAACGCGCTACCATATAAAAAAGCGATGGGAAGATTCGCCAACGACGCAAAAGGGCTTGCAAGAATTCCGGGTTTGAAAAATAATTCGGAATACATGGTTGAGGGGAACAAATGTTTCATCGACGCGACGCGGAATATTCAGAAAGGTGAAGAGATCTTTGTGGAATATGGAAAAGAGTTCTGGGATTTGATTAAAAAGATTGAAAAGGAAAAAGTACTAAGTCATCAAAAAAATAATCAGAATACTCTACTATTGTTCCAAATGAAATCTGTTGAGTATAAAACAAGAATTCTGAAATTTAAAAAACACGGCGAGAAAACGGGTTGGACCTATATTGTCATTCCGCCGGACCTTGCTGAAAAATTATTTCCGGGGAATAAAAAATCTTTTCGTGTAAAAGGGAAACTTGATGCTTTTGTGATCACCGGCGTGGCTGTACTTCCTATGGGAGATGGAGAGTTTATCATGGCCATCAATGCTGGGATGCGTAAAGGAATTGGCAAACGAGAAGGTGCCATGCTAAATGTACAGCTGGAGCGGGACAAATCTGAGCGGAAATTCGACAAGGAATTTATGGAATGTCTGGCCGACGATCCCATAGCACATGATTTTTTCAAATCCCTACCTCTCTCCCATCAGCATTATTTCTCCAAATGGATCGCGGACGCAAAAACGGAAGAAACCAAAGCAAAAAGAATTGCCAGAAGCCTGAATGCTCTTTCAAAAAAAATGGGTTATCCCGAAATGCTTCGGGCCGAGAAAAAGGCAAGACAGCAACAATAATTGATCCCCAATTTATTTATGTTGAAAAAAAAAGGCGATAAGGAATTTATCCTTATCGCCTTTCAAATAAATTGGAAATTGTTATTTCGTTACCGCGAAACGGGTCATTTTCTTTGTTGATCCGTTATCGATTACAATTGTGTACATGCCTTTGGCAATATTTTCAAGGGAAATCACCTGATCATTTTCAGATAAAATTGTTTGAAGTACTTCCTGCCCTGCTACATCATAAACATGCACTGAAGATCCTAAATAAGAAGCAACAGTTTTTACATGCAGGGATTGAGATGCAGGGTTTGGATAAACAACGAAACCATTTTCTGAATCAAGTGAACGAATGCCTACAGTTGTAACAGTATATGGTGCTGAAATACCAACACAACCACTTGCATCTGTAACAGCAACGGTATAATCACCGGTTACAAGCGGTGTCCAGTCGGCATTCACGGCTGAAGGAATAAGTGTTCCATCCACGTACCACTGATATGATACACCACCGGATGTTGACAGCATTGAGCCATTCAAAACAATCACCGGTGTTGGGAGAGCATTGATTCCAACAGTTGTTGTTGCCTGCGCTGCGCAATTGTTAGCATCAGTGATGGTAACAGTAAAATCAGTAGTAGCAGTAAGTGTTGCTACAGGATTTGGATCACTGGCTGAATTTAATCCTGTTGCAGGATCCCACAAATAAGTATATGGACCTGTTCCACCGCTGGCAGTAGGTGATCCGCCAATTGTAATGCCAGTGCCTTCACAACCGGAAACAGTAGTTCCTGCATCCGCGATCAATTCGGTTGGTTCAAGGATGGTTACTTGTTGTACAGAAGTACATCCGCCCGCGTCAGTAATGGTTACATCGTAAACACCACCGGCAAGATTTGTTGCAGTTGCTCCGCTGCCTCCGGATGGTGACCATGAATAAGTATAAGGTGCAGCACCACCGCTTACAGTTGCAGTTGCGCTACCATCATTTGCTCCAAAACATGTAACATCAGTTTGTGACACAGAAGCAGATAGCCCTGAACTCTGAGCGACTGAAGCACTTGCGGTGAGGGTACATCCGTATGCATCTGTTACAGTTACATCATACGTACCTGCTCCAAGGCCTGTTGCTGTTGCGCTGGTTTGTGGTGGTACAGAATTCCATTCATAAGTGTATGGAGAAACTCCGCCGGTAGGAACTACTGTAGCGGTTCCGTTATTAGTACCACAACTTGCATCCGTTGAAGATGTTGTTCCGGATAATACAGGTGGTTCGTATACAGAAACTGTTGCAGTTTGGCTACAACTGGCAGCATCCGTAATCGTCACGGTGTAAGTTCCCCCTCCCAGATTTGGTGCTGTAGCTGCTGTTCCACCTGAAGGAGACCAGGCATACGTATATGGAGATGCTCCTCCACTTGCAACAACAGTTGCAGAACCATTGTTTGAACCATTGCAACTTACATCATTAGAAGACATTGCACCAGAAATAACGGAAGCCGAAACAGCTAATGTACTCGCTGTGCTACTTCCACATGCATTATTCGCAGTTACTGAAATGTTTCCGGCAGTTGTACCTGCTGCTACACTGATAGAGGTTGTGGTAGAAGAACCTGCCCAGCCTGAAGGAAGACTCCAGGTATAACTAGTTGCACCGGAAACTGCTGCAATTGAATAGGAGGCGGAAGCTCCTGAACATACAGTTGTATTACCGGTAATGGAACCCGGTTGTGCGGGAGTTGTACAAGACTGTTCCGCCAAAGCAAGAGTACCAGAGTAAACATAGTCTCCGCCTTCATCACCCTGATGATCACCTGCAAGCCCGGTGAAATAAAATGTCACAGCACCGGCACCGGCAGCCGGAGCCACCCAGTTGAAGTTAAATGTGTGGGTGTTTGGTGTAAATCCTCCATCCAGTTGGTGTACAACATTGGATTTGACACCCGACATTTTAATTTGTGTTTCCGCGGAATTGGTAATTACCAAAGTCCCGGCATTAGTATTTGAAGCGTTAAGCGCTTCACAATCCAACCCAAAAACTGTACTTCCCGTCCGTGCGACAGTTATACTCATGTTGTAGGTTGTTCCGGGAGTGTACACACCACCGGTAATTCCTGAAATGGAAACAGATCCACCACCTGTGTTCAGGGCAAAATCACCATGACAGCTGGTGCAGGTTCCTTCTCCCGGAGAGCCGGTTCTACCAGCCCTTCCATTGTCACTCATTTGCTCACTTGTCAATAATGCTATACATGCAAGTGGCAGTAAACTAAGTAGTAATTTTCGAATCATGATTTTATGTTTAATTTGGTTTTTTTAAAAATATTGAAGTATTAGTATATTGTTTTGTTTTCGTCAAATTTTGTTGGCTCGATTTAATAAATAATAAGTAATGCTGCTTTTGCCGTGAAGATACTAAGCAATGACAATAATGATGCGGACTTTCATCATGTTATACAAGGAAATCGATGATTTTCATTCATACTCCAAAATCTCCCGCTCCGGAATAAAAAATACCGGTCCAAAAATCTGTTTCGGGAAAAATTCGCTTGTAATTCAAAAAGGGAAATAATAATATCAATGGAAATTCCAATTCCTAAATTAAAATAAACAACAATTACTGAACCAAATCATGTAATATTGCTGTCATTTGAATGCTTATCTGGAATCATTCAAAACAATGCATCAATTCTCTTTTACCTATGAAAATTCACTCCTTGAGATTAAGCCCCGGCAATGACCTTAAACATTCTCTCGATTCATATGCATCGGACAAAAAACTGGATGCCGCCGCAATTGTAACCTGTGTGGGCAGCCTAACTGTAGCTACCATCCGGTTTGCGGGGAAAGAACAAACTGATTCAGTACCGGGTCCGCTGGAAATCACCTCTCTTACCGGAACTTTTTCAAAGGATGGTTCACATTTTCATATTACGGTTACAGACCAGGATGGTAAAGCAAGCGGAGGTCATCTGAAAGAAGGCTCAATTGTACGTACTACCGCGGAAATTGTAATTCTTGAACCTGAAGATGTTTATTATCTCCGTGAACAAGACCCTCAAACCGGATACAAAGAATTAAAAATTGTTCCAAAATAAATGTTCGTGATACAACAAAACAAAAAGGCTCCTGAATTTACAGGAGCCTTTTCTATGTCTTGACAGTTGGCAATTTATTCCACCAGAATTCTCTTTGATTGAACGTATTCGTCTGTAATGAGACGGATAATGTAAACGCCTCTCGGAAGATTCGCATCACGAATCGGGAAGTGTAATTGATTACGCCCTTCCGGTTGCTCCATTTCATCAGCTATGCTGTAAACTATTCTTCCGGAAAGATCCATTACGTCTATCGAAACCGGTGAAGATTTTTGCAGATCGTATTCAATGGTCAGGTAATCATGTACAGGGTTTGGAAATACTGACATCGGATCAGCGATAGGTACATTCGGGTCCATTTCAAGTCCTGTACGAAATGTAGGAGAAGGTGAAGGAGTTCCGCTTTTCTGAATTGTAAACTGATCCCATATACTTCCTGTGGATGTCAGGAATTTTGTATCCAGACGGTCACCCTGAACATCAATCACCATGCTACCGTAATTTGCAACAGATGAAGTGTACATCGCATTGTGAGGATAACCAGCGGTTGTGGCTCCTACTTGTCCGCCCACTCCACAAATCAAATAAACAGTACCATAATAATTCGGAGCTGCTTTAGTATATGAGCTTGGATAAATGCCGCTACCAGAACTTACGGCCATTGTCGAAGCATTGAATGTGCTTTCGAGTCCGTAGTGTCCTCTGATCAACATTGAACGTTCATACGAGTGACTGTGCCCCGCCATTACAAGATCTACTTTTTTATTTTCCAGGATCGGCATAATGTTCGTGCGCATCTCCATCAATTCAACTTCGGTATCGGAATTGTGCGACCCTTTTGAATAAGGGGGATGGTGGAAATAAACAATCGTCCAGCGCTGTGTATTCGCATTTAAATCATTGGTCAACCATGTTGCCATGGCACCGTTTGTGGCACGATAAGCTGCATCATTTGATTCGAGACAAATGAAGTGAATGTTCGCGTAATTGAAAGAATAATACGCTTCAGTACCTGATGCTAAACCACCCGCTTCACCATTTTTCGGCATTGTGAAATTATCGAAATACGGACCGGTTTGATTCGCTGCATTCGCTGTATGCAAATCATGATTTCCCGAAGAAGGCCAGACAACATACTTTTTGAACTGATATGGATACATATTAAACACCTTGGTTTGATATTCCGCATCTGTTCCATCGTTATATGCATTATCACCCAACCAGAGCCAAACATTTGTATGCGTTGTTCCGGTATAGTTCCGGTAAGCATCCCTTACCTGGGCTTGGGCATTGCTTGCGACACCAAAGTCGCCAAATGCCCAGATCCGTACTGGTCCGGTAGATCCTACAGCAGGATTGGTCATGAAATAATTTCCTGTGTCTCCCTGGATAGTTGTAGTAGTGGAACCGATTGAATAATAATATTTGGTATTTGCAGTTAAGCCAGTCAATTGAATAATGTGTTCAGTTGAAGACGTAGAATTTGAAACAGCAAGATTCAAATTTGTAGCGCTTGTTCCGTATTTCACTTTGGTATCACTTGCGTTGTTTGTACGCCAGCGAATATAAATACTATTGGTTGTAGACAACTGAAGATAAGGCCCTCTGGTTACAGCCAGCACTCCCGACAAGGTTTGAAAAATTCCGGAAGCGGACCACGATCCTGCACCTGAAGAACAAACCGATTGCACCTGAAATTCATACCATGTGGATGACACAAGATTGCTCAACGATTTACTAACTGTAGTAGACGAAACCGTTACCCAGTTATTTGAATAACGAACCGCGTATCGAATATTATAACTGACTGCTCCGGAAACAGCTCTCCAACCTACAATTGCACTGTTGGATGTAATCGAAGAAGAAGAAAAATAATACACATCAGCAGTACCACAACTGGAAGAAAGTGTCGTGAATGTTACAGCAGTGCAATATGCCTGTGTAGGATTGCTTGCGCAAATACAACGTACACTCCAGTCGTATTGTGTATTCGGCAATAAACCGGTAAGCGTTGTTGAGTGCGCTGAACCCGGAACTTTTTTCCAAACATAATTGGTAGTGTTTTTCACATTGTATCGAACCTGAAAGCTGTCTGCCGTCACATAATTTCCCCAGGAAATTACCGCTGTATTTGCTGTGACAGTTCCGGTCGTTGCCAGATTAGGTGTTACACAAGCAACAGGAGTGCTTGTTGTAGTGAAAGATGCCGGAGTTGTCTGGTAGGCGCCGCTGGTTCCATTGCTGCACCAGGAACGAACTTGCCAGTAATAAAGTGTATTTGGATACAATCCGGTAAGTGTAGTATTTACACTTGTTCCCGGCTTTACTGTTTTATAAAAATAAGCTGTAGTACCACTTACATAATACCGGACAAGAAAACTATCTGCAACAGTTGTCGCCCAGTTTAGTTTCGCGCCGGTATTCGTGATATTCGTTGTTGATAATCCGGCAGGCACATTACACAGTGCATGGATTTCCTTTGTCGATAAAAAGAATAATCCAAGGATTGCCGTCAGGAACAGAAACCGAATTTTAGGGGGAGTAATTATTTTCATGGCCTGGATTTGAAGTAGATAATTCGCAGTTAGGGGACACAAGTTAATAAATGAGCAGATTATTAACTATGCTTTAACACATAATTCATCTTCAATCCAAAAACAACGCACTTAAGGGGTGAATAAGTCTATTTACCACGAATTAAGATTCGTTCACCAAGAGAATGGGCCGAAAATTCCGGTGCATACATGCACTCAATTGTGGTAATTCCGTTTGAAAAATCACCTTCCTGAGTGGCGCGAAGAGGATATTCAAATACATAAACACCTTTATTGAGGTATGAAAAAAAGAAATTTGTGGACGCGTCCCGTGTGCTTTCATAATAACCCAAGCCATCCTGATATTTATATTCAGACAAAACATTTTCAGGTTCCAGTCCGGATGCTCGCAAGTCTTTCATGTGTACATATTCCATGTCTCTGTCGACACGAAGTTCTATTCTGACTTTAACACGATCACCGGTTTTTAAAACTGTATTCGGTTGTAGCAACTCAATAACCGGCCCGGTTGCAGATGCCCGTTCTACAAATAATTCTTTCTTCAGACTCAATGGTGTTGCATGCGGTGTAATTTTATCCAGAGATTCAAAATATTGCCAATACAAGGCTCCCCAGGAAATTCCGGTATGTGTTTCAGCTGTATTGGAAGGAATATTTTCAATTGTCTTCACACTTACTTTTCCCATGTCATTGGAAATCTCTTTGCCATTCCAACTGGTTTTAAAATATCCTGAACCGGCTTCAGCGTCTGAAGGGATGTTCACTTGCTTGGTTCCTAACCGGATTTCCGGTTGTTTGTTTTGTCCAAGCCAGTCAGTACCGCTCAGTAATAATGCGTAACAGGCTTCCGCAGTTGCCTTTGTCGTTTTCCAGTCTTGCGTTTGTTTCTGACGCAGCAACCAGATTTTCATATCCTCCACTGATTTTTTATCCTTTGCGATTTCATCATATGCTTCAATCAATAAAGCTTGCGTTTCAATCGATGCACGATTCCAGGAATATCCTCCGTTATTATTTGCCCAATACATTCCCATCTCTTCTTTGTTCTGAGCATTTTCACGAAGAGAGTTGATGATATCTATCGCGACTGCTCTGTTATCGTCATCTTCTTCACGATTTCGAAAAACGGCAAGCGCAATCATTGCTTCCAGATATTCTCCAGTGCCCAGCCAGAATTTTTTCGATTGCTTCAAATAAAATGAATAAGCCTCCTGAACATCTTTTCCCATCTTTATATCTGAAAAAAAACTCCTGGCATACAGAAAATGGATTTGTTCAGCTCCGGGATGAACTTTATCACGGTCTGCTTTTGTACGGATCAATTCTCTGTAATCTTCCAACATTCGCTGATCGAGATATTGAACGGCTCTGTTCAGCATATTTTTTATACGACTTTCATTTCGTACAGATTGAATTCCCAGATGATCAAGATGCCCCAAACCGGAAACGATGTGTTGGGTGATATAACGGTCTTCCGGCATGCCTTCAAACCATGGCCATCCTCCGTTTGAGCTTTGCGCTTTCATCAGTAGATTAAGCGCTGTAGAAAGCTCCGAACTCATTTTGTTCAGATCAAAGAGCAATCCGATCCGTTTCTTTCTTTCCGTTTCATCTTTCGCTTCCATTACCCATGGAGTTTCTTCCAGAATGAGATTTTTCAAATCCTGATTCTTTTCCAGATTGGAAAGAAAGGCATCAGGTGAACTTGATTTCCAGGAATCAAAAACTGCTTTAATTTTCGGAGAAGAATTCGCGATGTGCGTGGCAATCGCGTTTGCATAATAGCGTGAAAATATTTGTTCCGAACATTGATATGGATATTCCATGAGATAAGGCAATGCCTGTATCGCTGACCATGCAGGATTGGACGTATATTCCAGCGTGAGCTTCACATTGCGAAG
>CAYMMN010000056.1:0-13119 GCA_964391495.1 uncultured Flavobacteriales bacterium
ATTACCGCCTGAATAACCTTGTTGAAGCTTAGTCAATAAAAACTTCGCGCTCTTTGCGTCTTTGCGTGAAATCATTTCGCGCAAAGACGCAAAGAGCGCGAAGAAAAGAAAAACAAAATATGGCGAAAGTCACGATTGATGGCCACATGATAGAAGTTCCGGATGGAACTACAATTCTCCAGGCCGCGCGTATGATCGGAGGAGATGTTGTTCCTCCGGCCATGTGTTATTATTCCAAATTAAAAACAAGCGGAGGATATTGCCGCACTTGCCTGGTTAAAGTAACTAAGGGTTCAGAAAAAGATCCCCGCCCGATGCCGAAACCTGTAGCTTCCTGCAGAACTCCGGTGATGGATGGCATGGAAGTGCAAAACAAAACGGCTCCGGATTTACTCGAGGCAAGAGCAGGTGTAGTTGAGTTTTTGCTCATCAATCATCCGCTTGACTGCCCGATTTGCGATCAGGCAGGAGAATGTCATCTGCAGGATCTTGCTTACGAGCACGGACTCTCCCGTACGCGTTACGAATTCAGTCGCCGTACTTTCCAGAAAATTGATATTGGCGAAAAAATAAAATTACACATGACACGATGCATCCTTTGCTACCGTTGTGTGAAAGTAGCCGAACAAATTACAGATGGCCGTGTGCATGGAGTCATGAACCGCGGCGATGTCGCTGAAATCAGCACCTATATTACACAGGCTGTTGAAAATGATTTCTCCGGAAATATGATTGACGTTTGCCCTGTGGGAGCACTTACCGACAGAACATTCCGTTTCAAAAGCCGTGTATGGAATGTCAATCCGGTTGATGCACACCGCAACTGTACAAAATGCAGCGGACGCGTGATGCTCTGGATGAAAGGGGAAGAAGTGTTCCGTGTAACCGCCAGAAAAGATACATATGGTGAAGTGTTGGACACTCCGGATGGAAAAGCAGGCTGGATCTGTAACGAATGTCGTTTTGATAAAAAACAAACAAGTGACTGGGTAATTGACGGTCCGAGTAAGATCAGTCGTCACAGTGTGATTTCTCAAAATCATTACACGCTGAATGAACCGGCCCACAAACCTTTGTTGAATGCAGTAAAAGCCGTACCAGCAAACTGGCAATTGGAAAACAAAAAATAAGTTTCATTTATGTTCACACCCGCACTCATCTATATAATTATTCTCATCGTTGTGATTTTCTCAATCACGTTGGTCATCGCGATGTATTCCACTTACGCGGAAAGAAAAGTCGCTGGATTTCTGCAGGATCGACTGGGTCCCAACAGAGCCGGACCCTTTGGAATCCTTCAGCCGGTTGCGGATGGAATCAAGATGTTCATGAAGGAGGAAATTATTCCGGATGTATCCAACAAATGGTTGTTTATCCTTGGACCGAGTGTCGCGATGGCAACCTGTTTGATGACAAGCGCTGTGATTCCATTTGGAAGCGGACTCACCATCGGCGGGACATTTTATCCAATGCAGGTTGCTGATGTGAACATCGGAATTCTCTATGTTTTCGGAGTAGTCTCCATTGGTGTATATGGTATCATGATCGGCGGATGGGCATCCAACAATAAGTATTCCTTGCTTGGAGCATTGCGCGCATCATCACAAATGATCAGTTATGAAGTTGCAATGGGACTCAGCATTATCGCACTGGTGATGATGACCGGCACGCTGAGTGTTCGTGAAATTGCTGAAGGACAACCGGGAGGACACTGGAATGTGTTTTACCAGCCACTTGGATTTTTGATCTTCATCATTTGCGCTTTTGCTGAAACCAATCGTGCTCCTTTTGATTTACCGGAATGCGAAACAGAATTGGTCGGTGGTTATCATACAGAATACAGTTCAATGAAACTGGGATTTTACCTGTTTGCTGAATACATCAACATGTTTATTTCCTCAGCGATTATCTCCACTTTGTATTTCGGTGGTTACAATATGCCTTTCATCGGAAGATTCGTTACTGATCCAAACACTCTGAGTCTGATCGGTACAGCTTTCCTGTTTGGCAATCTCTTGTTCTTCATCTTCTTCTTCATTTGGGTACGCTGGACCATCCCAAGGTTCCGCTACGACCAGTTGATGAACCTTGGATGGAAAGGACTTATTCCACTGGCGATCCTCAATATCTTCCTGACTGGAATTGGTATGTGGTTCTTCGGTAAAGTTTCCTGATCAATTCACCCCTGACGCGAACTAAAAAGATATGCAATCTCTCAGCAATAGAAGCAAAGTCGTTTCCAAGAAAGAAATGTCTTTCATGGAACGAATTTATCTTCCCGCGATTTTTGGCGGAATGGCAATTACAATCAGACACCTTTTTAAGAAAAAGGCAACGATAAATTATCCTGAAGTAAAACGCGACTACGCCCCTGTTTACAGAGGCAAGCATGTCCTGAAACGTGATGAGAATGGTGCTGAACGTTGTACAGCCTGTGGACTTTGCGCAGTGTCTTGTCCGGCAGAAGCCATCACCATGGTTGCCGGAGAACGTAAAACCGGTGAAGAGAAATTGTATCGCGAAGAAAAATATGCAGTGACGTATGAAATCAACATGCTTCGCTGCATTTTCTGCGGATTATGCGAAGAGGCTTGTCCGAAAGAAGCAATTTTCCTGACGGATGAATTGGTTCCAACCAATTTCAAGAGAGGTGAATTCATTTACGGAAAATCAACACTTGTTGAGCCGCTGGACAAACGAGTAGATATTTCAAAAAGACAAACCCAAGCAGTTTTGGACTTTAAGAAAAACAAGCTGTTAACACACAATAAGATTTAGGGACGAGGGACGATGGGACGAGGGACGATGGGGCGAGGGACGGATTTGTGGGTGGTGCAAATGAATAAAAGAATTAATTTCCTTCAATAATTACAACAAATAACCGAATGACACTTTACCTCTTCTACTTTCTGTCCTTCCTGGCAATTTTGAGTGCCCTGATGGTCGTTATTTCCAAAAACCCGGTACACAGTGTTCTTTATCTTATCCTGACTTTCTTCGCGATTGCGGGCCACTACGTTCTGTTGAATGCTCAATTCCTGGCTGCAGTGCATATCATTGTTTATGCAGGCGCGATCATGGTGCTCTTCCTCTATGTGATCATGATGCTCAATCTCAACGCGGAGACAGAGCCCCAGAAAGGAAAATGGTTGCGTGTCGCAGCGACAATGGCCGGTGGTTTACTGATGGTCGTACTTGTTGGCGCGCTTCGCTCCGCTTCCGATCAAATGCAGGTAGCGGCTCCGGATAGTCAGATCGGGTTGATTAAAAATCTCGGGCATGTATTATATAGCGACTTTATGCTTCCCTTTGAAATATCTTCTATTCTATTTCTGGCAGCCATGGTTGGCGCAGTAATGTTGGGCAAAAAAGAAATCAAATAATATGGAAAACGTAACCAGGGTCATTCAGCTCATTCCGTTAAATTATTATGTACTGCTGAGTACAATGTTGTTTAGCATTGGTGTAATCGGTGTTTTGTTTCGCCGAAACGCGATCGTCATTTTCATGTGCGTGGAATTGATGCTGAACGCGGTCAATCTTTTGCTCGCCGCTTTTTCCGCTTATCATTCGGACCCGGCCGGGCAGGTTTTTGTATTCTTTATCATGGCAGTCGCAGCCGCGGAAGTAGCAGTCGGATTGGCCATTCTGACAATGATATACCGGAACACAGGTTCTGTTGACATCAATTTCCTCAACAGGCTGAAATGGTAATCGTACTTTAGAAAAGAAAAAAAGGAGCCTCAGAAGGGCTCCTTTTTTTATGAAAATGAAATGCCAATTTTTCTGTCTTTCATTTTTTCCTTCAATTCATCAAGAACGATCGGATCATCAATTGTTGATGGAATTGTAAATGATACGCCATCAGCTATATTTCGAATGGTTTTCCGAAGAATTTTTCCGCTACGTGTTTTTGGCAATCGTTTCACAATAACTGCATTTTTAAAAAAAGCAACAGCACCTATTTTCTCCCTGATCAGGCTCACGAGTTCACTTTCCATCTGGTCCTGCTCATCATTCCTTCCATCTTTTAAAACAACGAATGCAACCGGACGCTGGCCCCTCAATTCATCCGCAATACCCACCACAGCACATTCAGCGATCGCAGAATGAGAAGCGACCAATTCCTCCATCTCACCGGTACTCATGCGGTGACCACTTACATTGATCACATCATCCACACGTCCCATGATAAAACAATATCCATCCTCATCTTTGTATCCTCCATCACCGGTGAGATAATAACCCGGAAAATGTTCCAGATATCCTTTATAAAATCGGATTTCATTTTTCCAAAGTGTCGGCAGGCAACCGGGAGGTAATGGCAAACGGATGGTGACGTATCCTTCTTTTCCGGGAGCTTGTTCATGACCTTCTTCGTCGAGAATACAAATTTCATATCCGCAAACGGGTAATCCAGCGGATCCTGCTTTTACAGGCAACTGCTCAATTCCCATTAAAATCCCGATCATAGGCCAGCCACTTTCTGTTTGCCACCAATGATCAATCACAGGAATCCCCAGCAGGTTGTGAATCCAGTGATACGTTGCGGGATCGCATCGTTCGCCGGCCAGAAAAAAATGTCGTAACGAACCGACATCATATTTTTTCAGCAGTACTCCATTCGGATCTTCTTTTTTAATTGCCCGAATTGCTGTTGGTGCTGTGAAAAGAATATTCACTTTATAATCAGAAACAACTCTCCAGAAAGCACCCGGATCGGGAGTTCGAACCGGCTTACCTTCATAAAGTACAGTTGTACATCCGTGCAGTAGAGGTCCATAAACAATGTACGAATGGCCGACTACCCAGCCCACGTCACTTGCAGCCCAGAACACCTCTCCCGGATGAATGTTGTAAAAATTTTTCATGCTGAACTTAAGGGCAACAGCATACCCGCCATGATCCCTGACGATACCTTTCGGTTTTCCTGTTGTTCCACTCGTGTACAAAATATACAGAGGATCCGTTGCATCTACAGGTACAGGTGCAGCCGGCGCATGCGTGCATAAATTTTCAAAATCAAATTCATCCGGATTGTTCAGTGAATCGTAACCGGGTTTTCTTTGGGAAAATATTTTGAATTTAGGCTTGAATGTCGCTTCGCGAATTGCCTGATCGACCAGGTGTTTATACGGAATTATTTTATCTACCTCTATTCCATAAGAAGCAGAGATAATCGCAGCAGGCTCGGCATCATCAATTCGCATAGCCAGTTCATGTGGAGCAAACCCGCCAAACACTACAGAGTGAATAGCACCAAGTCTTGCACATGCGAGCATTGCGACAATGGCATCCGGTATCATTGGCATATAGATTACAACACGATCACCTTTGCCAATACCAAGCGATTGTAAACCGCCTGCAAAGCCTGCTACCCTGTCCCGCAACTGAAGATAGCTAAACGTTGACTTTGTTTGCGTAACAGGAGAGTCGTATATAAGTGCGGTCTGGTTTCCTCTGCCATTTTCAATATGAAAATCCAGACAGAGGTAAGAAGTATTGAGTGACCCTCCTTTGAACCAACGTAAATGTCCGGCTTCATCTTTCGAAAGAATCTCAGCTGGCTCAGAAAACCATTTCAGTTCTTTTGCCTGTTCTGACCAGAACTGCAAAGGAGTGTCGATACTGCTTCGATATACATCAGAGTATGCCATTTGATAAGAGTTAGATGCCCGTTTCTCTATCAAATGTACTAAGCTGCTGAAGCAATTCGATAAAAGTATACCTATTTAGCAGAATAAATTTACTCCAGTAATTTCCGGATTTCCTTCATCAATTCACGAGTCGAAAAAGGTTTTGTAACATACAAAGCCGCGCCTGCATCGTAGCCTTTTTGAATATCACTCTCCTTGGTTTTAGCACTTAAAAAAACCACTTTTGATGAACGTAAGCGTGCAGTGCTTCTGATATGTTTGCAAATAGCATATCCATCAACATCCGGCATCATAATATCCAGTAGAACAAGATCAGGCTGTTCAGTATTCACAATGTCCAATGCTTCTTTTCCGTTTCGGGCTACGCGTACACTGTAACCTTCCTTTTGCATCAGGAATTCAAGCGACATGAGAATATTAGGATCGTCATCAACAATTAAAATATTCGCCATTGCATGTAGTATTTCAGGATAATGGAAGTGTAAAGATAAAGCGAGAACCTTTATCCGGTTCGCTTTCCACCCATATTTTACCACCATGCATTTCAATAATCTTACGACTAATAGCCAGGCCAAGACCGCTACCTTCCGGCTTTTTCAGTGTTTGGTTACGTGCCTGAAAAAATTTATCAAAAATTAAATCATGAAGCTCCTTTTGAATCCCTTTTCCATTATCCTCGACCATTACCTGCAGTTCCGAAATATCCGGAAAAACAGCAATCCGGATTACACCTGTCTCATCATCAACATATTTAATCGCATTTGAAATTAAGTTGATCAGGACCTGGCGAATTAGTTCTTTGTCACATTGCACCAGAATCATGGAATCCGGTAATCGCAATTTCAATTGGATCCGATGCTCCTTGATAACAACCTCAAAAGAATCAGTCACTTCAATGATCAGATTATTAAGGTCAACAGGTTCCATATTTAGTTTTTGCCGACCTGATTCATAACGCTCCAGATTAAGAACCTTTGTTATCAATCGGGATAAACGTTCTGTCTCCCGAATAACAGTACCCAGATAATGCAACTTCTGTTCCTCATTCATTTCGGGATTGTCGTACACAATCTCAGTCAGTGCGCGTATTGAAGTGAGTGGCGTACGTAATTCGTGAGTTACCGTGTAAAGAAACTCATCCTTTAGCCTGTCCATATCCCTCAATTGTTCATTTACACTGGTTAATTGTTCGGTAGCTTTTGTTAACTCCCCTGATTTCTTTCTTAATTCTTTGTTGAGTTCCAGGAGTTGTTGTGATTCCCTTAGAATACGAAAAACTTCTTCAATGCTCAGCTCTTCTTCTTTAGTTACACTGCTTACCATAATTCTGGCGGAAGCTGAACCAATGATACCTGACAACACTCTTTCCGCAAAGGCAACCACACGGGCATCTGCACGCTTATTTTCCAAGGATATTTTATTTTTTACCGCAAAATTCCTCAATACGCGTTCGGCTTTCTCCTGTCCCAAAAAATTAGAAAGCAAGGTTGTCAGTTCCGGAACATATGCAGTACCCTTCCATACCACATTTTGTTCAGATGTGCCGGAATGTTTAAAAATGTCTACGAATATTTCTCCCTGATAAATTTCCTGCGCGTCTTTTCTGGAATTTATCGAGACAATAAAAAATACAGAAGAATTCAGCAACATGCTCCAGAAAAAACCATGCGTGAGTAAATCCATACCTTGAATTCCAAACAGTGAATCCGGCTTCAGAAAAGTAAGTCCAAAGGGGCCGGCTGTGAGCAAGGAAGAATTAATAATTTCGGAGCTCGCCATGGAAGGTATGACAAGAGTATAAAACCAGATTCCAAACCCTGTTGCTATTCCTGCAATCGCTCCCTTTTTAGAAGCGTCCTTCCAGTATATTCCTCCGAATACTGCAGGTGCTAATTGAGCTACCGCTGCAAAGGAAATGAGTCCGAGGGAAACAAGGCTAAACTGATGTCCTACAAGTTTATCATATAAATAAGCAAGCGCCAGGATAATTACAATACTGATTCTTCGAATGTTCAGAATGCTTGAATGAAATGTATCATGAACATTTGTTTTAAATCCCTTCACTTTTAACAGAATGGGAGTAACGATATGATTACTGACCATTGTACTTAACGCGATGGTTTCTACGATAATCATACTTGTCGCGGCAGAAAATCCTCCAATGAAAGTCAGTAAGCTCAATGATAATGCACCGTGTTGTAGAGGAAGTGCCAGCACATAAGTATCGGCATCAGTATCCGGACCCATTAACAACTTGCCTCCAAAGGCAATGGGTAATACAAAAATATTTATTACAAATAAGTAGAGCGGAAACAGCCAGCTTGCGGTTCGAAGATGTCGCTCTTCCATATTTTCAATAACACTTACCTGAAACTTACGGGGAAGAAAAAATACGGCGAGAAATGACAGACAAATTAACCCGATCCAGGATGAGTTACTTACAGAATCATGAAAAGTCAACAGATGCTTCATTTCATCATTCTGCGAAACTCTGGTAAACAAATCTCCAAAGCCATCAAACAAGCCATAGGTCACAAAAATCCCAACCACGATAAAGGCGAAAAGTTTCACTACAGATTCAAAGGCGATTGCTGCTACAAGTCCTTCATGTTTTTCAGAGGCGTCAATAGAACGTGTACCGAATAAAATAATAAAAAAAGCAAGTGCGAGGGTGATGTAAAAAGTATTATCACTTGTAATATTTGCCAATCCGGCAGAATGAGCGTTTACACCGGCAAATATTGACAACCCTACAGAAATCGCTTTAAGTTGCAAGGCGATGTAAGGAATAATTCCAAAAACGCATAATAAGGTCACCTGAATTCCAAGTGAAAAATTTTTGCCGTAACGGGTAGAGATCAGATCCGCAATACCAATGATTCTTTGTGTTCGGCAGATTCTGATTAACTTTCTTAACACCGGCCAGAAAAGAATTGCAGCAAGCGTTGGTCCTATGTAAATAGCGAGAAATTGAACTCCATGATTTGCTGCCAATCCCACACTGCCATAATAAGTCCATGCTGTACAGTAAACTGCCAAAGAAAAAGCATACACAAATGGATTGTTAATGAGACTATGACCTTTTCTCTGACGATATTCTGCATAATAGGCAATTGCAAATAGCAAAGCGAGATACAAGACGGCACTTCCGATGATTAGCAGATTGTTCATCAGAATAAATTCATTTGTCTCGTTTTACTTTTTTTCGAGTCGAAAGCAACCCTGTGCAAATTATTGCCGAGAAAAAAACTAATCCGATATAAATATACAATAATGGGATTCCATTAATCAGTAGTGGCCGATCGGCCATAGATATCAACGGAAAACTAAGGAGCAGAAATGTACCTATTGCCAGAAAAATAAAATTTTGATTCCACTTCATATTAATATAAAAAAATGACGGGTACACTCTTGTTCACTGCTCCAAATTAGCAAACAAGAGCGTCCCCGCCAAATTGTTTTTACTATTAATCTTCTATTTCAAGAGAACTTTCAGGTAAATGATCATAATCTCCTTTTAAAGCATACCATCCAAAAATGACCAGTCCGATCATGATTGGCACAAACACTGTGATGATAATACCCCACTGAAGATTTGAGTTGATTTTTACCATTTCCGCAATATTCTTAGCGGCATCTGTTGATGCAGAAGCAATTTTTGCAATTGCTTTTTCATTGGCTTTTAAGGCTTCATTTACCATGAAGAATACAGCCATGGGTCCCATTAGCATCCATACTATTCCCAACATCCTTTTTATCGAATTCATAGTTCTTTTTTTTAAAATGTTAATCCATTACATTTTCATCAATCTTATTCGAGAGATAAACTGCTCCGATAAGCAAACAAACCGTGGCTACTCCGATAGGGTACCACAAACCGGCCAATGGGTCACCGCCGGGATTTTCTGCAGTCTTGGTGTATTCAAAAATCAAGGTTGCAAGAAATGGAACGAGACCTCCGAACACTCCATTTCCGATATGATATGGTAATGACATGGAGGTATACCTGATTTTTGTGGGAAACATTTCTACCAGAAATGCCGCCATTGGACCATACACCATTGTCACAAGGATGATTTGGAAAAAAATGAACAACACCATTCTCCAGAAAGTTGAGCTATCCAATGACTTTTCAACGACCACTGCAGGTTTTTCGGAGGCTTTCGATATTTCAAGAAACATCGTTTCAGAGCCGGCAACTCCTCCTGCCGGCACTTTCAACTTTGCTGCTATGGTATCCAATGATCCATTTGCATGTGACTTTTGAAACTGAATTACTCCTGTTGCACCGGCAACAAATTCCTGAGTAAGATATAAGGTATCCGTCTTTGTATAAGTAAAAACAGCGCCATCAGAATAAACAGTATCTGATTTAACGGATACATACATCTTCTTTTTGTCTTTTGAATCGGGAATAGCTAATGGATCTTTTGAAGAACATTTCGTCAGATCGATTTTTTCAATTCGTGATTTTGCACTGGTCCAGTCCAGGAACTTTTGATAAATAGGTCTGTAAGTGACAATTCCAAGAAACATCCCTCCCAGCATAATCCACTTTCTTCCAATCTTATCACTTAAAGCCCCAAATACCACAAAGAAAGGAGTAGCAAACAGGATTCCGATCAGAATAAGATTTCTGGATTCAACAAAATTCACCTTGCAAACATTTTCAATAAAACTTTGCGCATAAAATTGTCCCGTGTACCAAATAACACCTTGACCCATCACAGCTCCAAACAATGCTACAAGTACCATTTTAAAGTTTCCCCGATGAACAAAACTTTCTTTCAAAGGATTCTTCGATGTTTTTCCTTCCGCTTTCAAAGCGGCGAACAAAGGTGACTCAGCCATCTTCATCCTTATGTAAATCGATAATCCTACGAGGACAATTGATATCCAGAAAGGATAACGCCATCCTCCCCATTCTCCACCAAATTTATCCACACCTTGTGTTACCCGCACAAGAATGATGATACCAAGAGCAAGGAACAAACCCAGTGTAGCAGTAGTTTGAATCCAACTTGTAAAATAACCGCGACGGCCCGCAGGTGCATGTTCAGCAACATACGTTGCCGCGCCACCATATTCTCCTCCCAAAGCAAGACCCTGAATTAACCGGAGCAATAAAATAATCAGAGGAGCAGCCCATCCGATCGTTTTAAATCCCGGAACCAATCCAATCGCGAAAGTAGAACCACCCATAAGGATCAAGGTCAACAGGAATGTGTATTTCCTGCCTACAATATCGCCGATTCGTCCAAATACCAGCGCGCCAAATGGTCGAACAATAAAGCCCGCGGCAAAAATTGCCAGAGTGCTCAACAAGGCAGATGCTCCTGCTTCTTCAGGAAAAAAGTGCTTCGAAATAATGGTTGCAAGCATACCGAAGATATAGAAGTCATACCATTCGATAAGTGTACCAACTGAAGAAGCAGCAATTACCTTCCCAATTCCTTTTGTTTCAGATATCTCATTCATGATGTTTCAGATTAAGTATTAAAACGAATAAGTAGTTGTGAACATCACGCGCGTATAATTGATGTCGTCTGTACTTCCTGTGACTTTACCGTCATTCGAGGTAGTTCCATATTGAGCAGCAGTGTATTCAATTTCTGTTCCCATCTTAAATTTTCCGGATATAATTTCGATACGTGGTGAAACACGCATCACTTGTTTTACTGTTCGTCCGGAAACTCCTATTGCGCGGCCGTAAGCGGCAGTCGCACCGCTTGATGCGCCATCATTTTGAGTCAGACCAACGAACAATCCCGGCACAACCTTCTTGCCTGTTCCGGATATATCCAGCCAGAATGAATTTGTTTTGGTTGGCTTATAGGTTTCCAATTCACCTGATTTTGTATATCCAAGATATCCTCCAACCATCACATGATCGGTCAGGTTTTCACCTATTACCGCTTCCGCTTTAATCACCATTGGTTTGGTCACTGCTTTGATGTATCCAATGAATGAAATACTGCTTACCCGTTCATCCGAAACTTTTTTCAAAGTGGTGTTTGATAAAACGGGACGCAGTGATTTGTAATCTACACCGGCTCCTATCAGAAACTTTTCCTTTTTATATTGTAATTGCAGATGTCCATTAGGCATTGCACTGTTTCTTGCAGGATCCGTTCCAACATATCCGGAAGGTGCTGTACTTGTAAAATCTCTTTGAGCTACAGCTGCCAGAATAAACGAAAAAGAACTTGCAAATTTCTGAGTCAGCCTCACCTGGGGGCTTCTGTTGAAGGGCTGGAACGGCATTCCTGTGTTAAAGTTTATTACACCGGGATAACAATCCGTTACAAACATCGGATGCCAATACTGTCCGAAAGCAAGTTGTGTTTTTGTCCAGTCGAGTTTAACATAGGCATGTCGTAAGCGAAATTCATTTATATCTGAGTCAATGTTCCCGAAAAATTCAGCTTCCAAAACACCTGAAGTTTTCGCTCCAAAGGCATCCGGACCGGTGATGGCGCCAGACAACCTTGAGGTAATTGCAAGCATATGAAATGTAGGAGCACCATTAATGTCTTTACCGTTTGTATCGAGAGATTTATCCTTAGGATATAATGATAAATCTCCTTCGCGGGCTGATACAATTTGTCGTGTATCATAGAAGATATCATTTCTGAGAAACCCGCTGAATTTAATTCCAAAAGCAGGAGCTTCGGCTGGAGCCGTGGCCGTTGTCTGAGCCAGTAAAACATTTTGTAGCAGCATAGCCAATACAAAAGCGAAGCTAATAGATGTGTAATTTTTTTTCATGGTGCGTGGTTTGATCTGTGTTATTCACAGACCAAAAATTCAGTTTCAAAAGCGCACATGAAAATGCCGTGTATATTTCCGGTAATTTGTATACTTATCCCAAAGGATTTTTCCGAAATCTTTCCCAACGAATGACCATGAATTTATCACCCAGTTCTGTAATTAAACAACCGGTGTTTTTAAGTGATTCTTTCGCTGCAAGAATAGTCAGCAATTCAGAATGAGTCATGACTTTATAAGTCGGGCGGTACTCATAATTTTCCGGTGCCTTCACGTGATATTTTTGCACCCAATTCATTACTGAAACATGACTAATCCCCAGGATTCTTTCAATCTCACGGTAAGTCAGGCCTTCCATGTACAATTGCAATGCTTTGATGACATAGTAAGGGTCAATGCTCTTCCCTTCTTTCTGAACTGTAAAAAAATAATTGCAAGTCTTGCAACGAAATCGCTGGCGGCCTTTAACCACGCCACTTTTAACATTATTTTCACTCTTGCATTTCGGGCAAATGATCTGTTTCATTTATCAAATATACAATACGGATATACCAAATTAGCATATATATACCATTTTAGCAGAATTTTCATATGCGGATCATTCCGGAATCATTTACATTTATCCTGTTAAATTAAATACTATGTCCTATCCCTATCAGATCAAGACTCCCGACGAATATCAATCCGCCTATCG
>CAYMMN010000057.1:0-13090 GCA_964391495.1 uncultured Flavobacteriales bacterium
AAGTGGAACTTACACTGTAGTAACAGGATGTCACACTGAAATCCTTGTTCTGACAGTTACTCCATCTACAACTAATACAACTACAGCTGGTGCATGTGATTCTTACACATGGTCAGTTAACGGTCAGACTTACACAGTTGGTGGAACATACACTGTAGTAACAGGATGTCACACTGAAATCCTTGTTCTGACTATCGGTACTCCGACAGCTTCTTCAACTGCAGGTACAATTGCTTGCTTCGGTGGAACAGCTCAGGTTATTGTTAGTGCAACAGGTGGAACTGCTCCATACACCGGAACAGGTACATTCAACCAGGCAGCAGGAACAGTTGTTTACACTGTATCTGACGCTAACGGTTGTACTTCAACTACATCAGTTACTCTGACTGAGCCTACAAAAGTTGAAGGTTCTACATCATCTACTGCAGCTAACTGCGGATTCAATGATGGAACTGCAACTGTAGTTGCTACAGGCGGTACTCCTGGCTATACATATGTATGGAATCCGGGTGGACAAACATCTTCTACTGCAACAAACCTTGCTGGTGGAACTTACACAGTAACTATTACTGATGCTAACGGTTGTACCGGTTCTGCTTCTGTCCTTGTTGGCGGAGTTGGTTCAGGTCCTGCTAATGCTGGTCCGATTTCTGGTCCTGCAGGTGCTTGCCGTAACACATCTGGTATTGTTTACTCAATCGCTCCTGTTGCTGGTGCAACATCTTATGTATGGTCATTGCCTTCAGGTGTAACCGGTTCTTCTACAACAAACAGCATCACCGTTGCTTTCGGTGGAGCAGCTTATGTTGGTGGATTTATCTGTGTAACTCCTGTGAATGCTTGTGGTAATGGTCTTGCAGCTTGTATCAACGTTCCGGTATTGACTGTTAAACCAGGCTTACCAAGCGTTATTTCAGGAACATTCCCATCTTGTGGACCTGCTACTTACACATTCTCAGTTCTTCCGATTGCTAATGCTACAAACTATGTTTGGACAGTAGGAGGAACAGGTGTTTCTATCGTAAGTGGTCAGGGTACAAACAGCGTACAGGTATTCGTACCTGCAGGTATGGGTCAAGGTACAATCTCTGTATACGGCCAAAACTGCGTAGGTAATGGTTCTGCACGTTCAACTTACCTGACTGGTGTACCAACACACTCTAATGCATTGGTTGGTCCTAGCTTCGTATGTGCTGGTACTTCAGGTGTAGCTTATTCAATGGGTCCTGTAAACGGAGCTACTAGCTATGTTTGGAGCATCACTGGAAACGCGACTATTGCTTCTTCAAGCGGTCCGTCTTGTACAGTTGACTTCCTCCCAGGTTGGACAACAGGTTCACTTTCTGTAACAACTTCTAACTCTTGCGGTTCGTTCACAAGAACATACGCTCTGAAATCTACTCCGGCTCAACCTGGAAGTATCGCTGGTCCTGCAAACAACCTTTGCGGTCAGACTGGTGTTACTTATTCAATTGCTGCCGTTGCAGGTGCAACTGGATATTCCTGGACTCTTCCTGCAGGTGTAACTGCTGTTACTCCGTTGACTGGAACATCAATCACTGTTGATTTCACTGCCGGATTTACCAACACTGGTAACATCTGTGTAGCTGCAAGCAATGCATGTGGAACTGGAACAGCTCGTTGCTACGCGGTTACTGCACGTCCTGCAGCATCCGGTGTAATCACTGGTCCTTCACCTGTATGTAAAACTTCAACTCAGGTGTACACTATTGCTGCCATCTCTGGCGCATCAACTTACACTTGGTCTGTAACGGGTGGTGCTTCTATCATCCCTGCAGGTACTTCTGCTACTGTTAACTTCAACACTGCATTGTCATCTTCCGCTACTATTAAAGTAAATGGAAACAATGCTTGCGGTGCTGGTCAACCAGCTCAGAAGATAGTTGCTGTTAACCTTGGTTGCCGTACGGCTCAGGAAGAACTGTCTGCAGTTTCTGCACTCAGCGCTTATCCGAACCCAACCAGCGGTATGATCACATTGAATTTCTCTGCTGACGTGAAGGCTAAATACACTGTAAAAGTGGTTGACCTGATCGGTAATGTAGTGATCAGTGATGTGGTTAGTGCTGTTGAAGGCGTTAACATGAAGGATCTTGATCTCAGCAAAGTTGCTAAAGGAATGTACCTCCTGTCTCTCGAAAACGAGGGCGGTAACGTACAAACCCTCCGCATCGTGGTTGAGTAATCGATTCTCCACACCAATAAAAAGAAGTCCTTCCCGAAAGGGGAGGACTTCTTTTTTTTATATTGAATGAAAATTCAATACTGAAGAGAGAAACAAAGGATGTCCCTTTTTTTTCTTTAAACCCACTTATTTTGGATTTTGAATTAGGCTCAAATTTCTTTGCATTTCAGTATGGAGAATTCGCAAATTATTTTTTGATTTTTAGTAAAAATGTCCTATATTAGAAGCAGTAAATTAAACACGAACTATCTGTCATGAGAAAAGCTTCTACTTTCTTCAAATCAATTTTATTGATCACCACTTTCCTTTTTGCAAACAAATTTGCAAGAGCGGTCGATCCGTCATTCACAGTTTATATCGACAATGCCGCATACGTTTCTAATAGTGTATTTGAATTCGATATCATGGTGAAAGCCGCAGGCCCAACTTCGACATTTGAATTAAGAACTTTCCAGGCAGGTATTTGGGTTAGTCCAACATGGGCGGGTGCAGGAACTGTGTCATTGCAAAATGTTTCCGGTTCTTCACAGATGACATCACCGGGCTACAACGGTGCATTGATGTGGAACAACACAGATAAATTTATCAATTGCGCAGTGAATGTTGGAGTAAAAACTCCTTCTTCCTGTATTTCAAGTTCAATTTCTTCCAGTGCTCCGGTTCGGGTTACCCGCTTAAGAATGACTACAACAACGTCGTTTAACTGTGCATCAACACCTGATCTCATGTTCAATTATGTTCAAAGCGCAAGTTCTCAACGTTTGCATACTTCTCTTTCATGGCGCATCAATGGAACATGTGCTGTGAACTATGAAATGTTCTATCCCGCACGCCCTTATGGTGGTCAGGCATTTTTCAATGGTGAACTCTGGTCGCTTGCTGACGCAGACGGAAAATCTCCTGCAAGTGCTAACGCGAACAGCGCTGCTTGTGCTACAACATATCAGGTGACCGCTTTCGTACAGGGTTATTATGATGTTCCATCATCCGCGATGACATCAGTTATGGCAAATCAAATGGTAAGCAATGCTACAGGATCGCAAGCAGATACATTCCTGATTCAATTCAGATCAGTTGCAGATCCTTCAGTAATCCTATATTCTGAAAGTGCTGTTGCCGGTACTAATGGTCTTACATCCTGTACAATTCCAATGTCTCTCACCGGACAGAATTGCTGGATCGTTGTAAACCACCGTAATTCAATTCAAACCTGGAGCAATGCCGCGGTAATGGTTACTGCAAATGGCTCTTTTGATTTTAGTTCATCTGCTTCACAGGCATTCGGGGATAACCAGATTGAGGTTGAACCCGGCGTTTATGCAATCTATTCCGGTGACGTTAATCAGGACGGATTTATCGGTGGCGATGACGTTGGTACTGTTGACAACGATAACCTTGTTGGATTGTTCCTTGATTATTTTGTTACTGACATCAATGGAGATGGATTTGTTGGAGGTGATGATGTTGGTTTGGTAGATAACAATAACCTGGCAGGTGTTTTTGCAATTCTGCCTTAATTCAATTTAGAATATTCTAAAAATGCTATCCGAAAGGATAGCCTTTTTTTTTGAGATCATTTCTACAGATCTAAATCAGCGTGTTAACTGTGTGGTAAGTCCACTGAATTAAATTTCATTTATAATTGTCTTTTTTGCATTTTATTAAATTTCAGGACTCTGTTTTTTTTATTTGTTAAAATTTTCCGCTTTAACATTCTTTCAATTGAATTGACCAAGCAAATACTTCCATTTGCCAAATACATGTTTATTAAATGTCTTTTTAGGGTTATATTTCAGTAATAGCGAAAGAGTAATCCAGTGGATTGATTTGGAAATGGTCGTGAAATATCAGCTTCAATGGCCAATAGTTTTTTCTGGATTTCTTTTTCATGTGTTGGATTTATGAGGTAATAATCTGAGAACATACCCCCATGTTTCATAATCAAGACGGTAATATTCTATTAAAAAAAAGTCTCCTGACAATTATTTTTTTGTCGGCGTATTTCTTTTTTAACGGAAGGATTCAGGCGCAAACCATTACCCTGTTATCACCGACAGGTGCAGGCGGGTTTGAGTCAGGGACCACTTTTACCGCGAATGGCTGGACTGAAGTTCAGCCGGCTGGAGATGCCAGAAAATGGTGGGTGGGTACACCTGCAGGTTCTCAGGCGGGCACACGAGCTGCTTATGTAGGATCGTCTACAAACAATAACGGAATCGCGAATGCAAAAGTGGATCACTTCTACCGAGACCTTGTTGTACCCGCAGGGGCAGTCAATGTTCAGTTGAATTTTTATTTGAAACAAATCACAACCGACAATACATTTGATTACTTCTATGTATTTACAACGACAACAGCAAATACGCCTGTTGCCGGTACAATTCCGGGATCAGGGTATGTTCAGCGATTTGTGAATACAGCGACTGCTTATCCTGCATTTACAGCCGTTCCAACGATAGATTTAAGTTCGCTTGCCGGTACAACAGTTCGCCTTGTTTTTACATTTAAATCTGATGGATTTACACCTAATGCGAATCCTGCGGTAGACAACATTTCTTTTACCTATGAAAATGCACTCCCTTGCAGCGGTAGTCCTTCACCCGGGAATACTTTGGCTTCTGTAATTAACCCGGTATGTTCCGGGTCCCCAGTAACTCTTTCACTCCAGAATCAGTCTTCAAATACAGGGCTCAATTATCAGTGGGAATTCTCAACAGACGGATCTTCCTGGAACATTATTCCATCGGCTGTTTCCGCAACATATGTCGCCACTCCTGCTTCTTCAACATATTATCAATGTAAGGTGACCTGTATCAACAGTAATCAATTTGTTTATTCAAGTGCTTATCAGGTTCAGACCATTGATTGTGTTAATATGCAAAACGGTAGTATCAATACCTGTTCCGCAAAGTTTTACGATAGCGGGGGGCCAACTGCTTCTTATGTCACCAATGAAGATTATACTTATACATTTTACCCTTTGCCGGGCAATAAAATTCGTATTGTATTCAATGCCTTTGATACAGAAAGCGGCTATGATTTTTTAAGTGTATATGATGGAAACTCTGTGTCAGCTCCTCAGTTATTTTCCGGTTCTGGATCTGCTTTGCCAGGGACGTTCACTTCAAGTGCAGCGGATGGTAGTCTGACGATTCATTTTACTTCGGATCTTTCTATCAGCAACACCGGGTGGGATGCCACAATAAGTTGCATATCCATACCGGCATGTAGCGGTACACCTGTTGCAGGTAATGTCACCGGTGCTACAACAATTTGTTATGGATCAACCACAACACTTACTGCAAGTGGAGCAAGCATTGGATTCAGCGGACTCCAGTATCAATGGGAAGAATCGGATGATAATGGGATAGGTGACCCCTGGACAATTGTTACTGGTGGCAGTGGCGCCACTACTATCAGTTACACTTCCCCTGTTTTAACCAATCCGGTGTATTACAGGATGACAGTTTCCTGTACCAACAGTGGACAAACTGTTTCATCAGCAGGTCAAAATATTACTGTAAACCCATTACCGGTTACTTCCATAACTCCGTCCTCAAATAGAATTTGTGGTATTGAAACTGTTACCCTTACCGGTAATGGTGCAACATCTTATGCATGGTCACCAGCAACAGGGTTGAATGCCACGACCGGTGCAGTGGTTATCGCAGGACCAGCATCAACAACCACTTATACGGTTACAGGAACTACGAACGGGTGTTCAATGACAGCTTCAGCAACAATAGATGTGTTTCCCGCTATTGGTAGTGTGTCCGCAACGGCAGATACAACACAAGGATGTGATCCTTTATCAACTACACTGCATGCAAACGCATGCCTGAACGTGAGCCCTACAATGAACATTGATTCATCGTCAGCGAACTATACCCCGTCAGGAGCAACAGGTTTTCTGTCGATGTCAAGTGCGGATGATGGCTTTGCCGCGATCAACCTGCCTTTCAGTTTCAATTATTTTGGAAACAGCTATACGTCAGGTTTTGTTTCCACGAATGGATTTCTTGCATTCGGAACCAGTTCTACATCTCTCACTGCCCAGCAATTACCAAACGCAACGACTCCGAATAATATCATCGCCTTGTGTTGGAATGACCTGCTTCATTCTGCTGTCAATACAGGTGTCGACACGTTCACTGTGGGAAGTGTGGGCAGCCGGAAATTTATTATTCGCTTCAATGCCGGAGCGGTCGCGTTTTATAATATCGGTTCACAGTCCGGTTCATTCGGTGGCAAAATAATTCTTCACGAAGGCACAAATAAAATTGAACTTCGTATTGACGCGATGAATATGGGTACGGTGACCGGCAGGTTAAAAACACTGGGAGTAGAGAATTCGGATGGAACAATTGGTTTCGCGGCACCAGGTAAGAATGCAACTGACTGGCTTGTCTCCGGTTCAATCACATATGGTTTCACTCCGGGCTTCACTTGTTCAGGTTCCGGATCCATTAGCTATGTCTGGTCACCATCTTTAAATTTATCAAATGCGACATCAGCAAATCCTGACCTGAATTTATTAAACACAAGTACGGTATATACAGTAACCGCAACAGCGGCCTCAGGGTGTTCAGCAACTGCTACACTGAGCATGATAGTTCAGCCGAAACCTGCTCCGCCCGTGATTTCAGCAGGAGGGCCTCTTGCGTTTTGTCCCGGAGGAAATGTTGTGCTTACATCATCTTCTCCGGTTTCGAATCACTGGAGTACAGGTGAGACTACGGAATCCATCACTGTGAATTCATCACAAAACATCACGCTTTATACCACGAATGGATCTTGTTCGTCTCAACTTGCAAGTACATCTGTTACACGATATGATACATTGCAACCCCTGATCACCGTGTTGGGTGGTGGTTTGTCATTGTGTAGTGGTACACGGGAATTGGTGGCGGATGGTTTACCTCAATTTTCTTCGTGGAGCTGGAGTACAACTGAAACCACTCAGAGTATTACAATTTCCTCAGCTGCTACTTATTATCTTGTAGCAACAGATTTAAATAATTGCATAACACACAATGAAATTTCTTTCATTGCTGGAGCGAGCCCTGTTTCACCGGTAATCAACGCGAACACTTCTCTTGTAGTATGTAATAATGAATATGTAACCATGACTTCCGATTTGTCCGACAATATTCTATGGTTACCAACATATGATAACTCTGCATCAATTTCCTATAACTTATCTCCTCCCGGAACTTATGACTTCTATGTTATACGTGACTCATTGGGATGTACAACGGAATCGAATCACCTGGTGTTTACTGTAAATCCTGTACCGGAGGTATATAATTTTATTCCTGCGGATTCTGCTTGTCCTGGTGATGTAATTACATTGAATGGATCAGGATTATTGAGCGTCACAAGTATTAGTTTTAATGGCACACCGGCTTCAGTGTTTACAATTGTGGATGATTATACCATTCAGGTGACTGTTCCTTATGGTGCAACAACCGGTTCTTTGACGCTGTTGGATAATCTCACAGGTTGCTCAGGCCTAAGCCCTGTGTTTACAATCAAGACAAGTTGTTTAACAAGTACTTCCTTGCAATTGAAAATGTTTCTCCAGGGATATTACCAGCAAAGTGGCTCCATGAATCCTGCATTGTATAATTCCGGAATCAGTATCAGTCCAACTGATTGTGACACCGTTCATGTTTGCCTGATGGATGCGTTCACTCATGCTGAAGTGGAATGTTCCGACGGCCTTCTTGATGTAAATGGATTGCTTACCTGTTACTTTTCACCTTCACTGAATGATGAAGATTTTTACATCCGAATTCAACATCGGAATTCGATCGAGACTTGGTCTTCAACTACTGTTGAACTGGGGGCCATGACGAATTATGATTTCAGCATCAATGCATCCCAGGCTTATGGTTCCAATCAGGTAGAAGTGAGCTCCGGTATATGGGCATTGTGGAGTGGAGATATCACAAATGGCCTTAGCTCAGGAATTCAGGATGGGCAAATCAATGATAATGATTTTGATTCTCTGGAAAGTGACACTCAGAATCTAGTATCAGGATACTATGTAGGTGACATAAACGGCGACGGAATTGTTGAATCTTCGGATTATTCACTGATTGAAAACAATCTGCAATTCTCAATTAGTTCAATGCATCCCTGAAATTTATTATTGATTTTACTTCTGAGTTATCGAAAAATTTTAAAGGTGTAAACCCTGTTATCTTCTTTTAAGCTCACGAGATAAATCCCGGTTGCAAAATCAGTCAGGTTGATTTGTCCATTCATTTCCGAAAGTTTATTGGACAGAATTTTTCGGCCATAGATGTCAGAGATAATTATTTGAGCATTATTCAGATTATTGCCGAAATACTGAATTTCAGAAATTCCCTGAATGGCTGGATTGATAAACTTTAAAATATTGGAATCGAAAATTTCGGATTCCGGAAATCCGGTATTTATTCTTGTCCATGAATAGAGCGTCAACGTGTTCCTTCTTTGTGCGCAGAGATCAGCCACGCTTGTAAAAATCAGATAATTTCCCTGAATTACGTAGGTATAGGTTCCCGTGTCGCTGCAAGAGGTACCAAGATCAAAGATGGCAAATTGCCCGTTGTTTGAAGTATATAAACTCAATGGTGAATATCCTGAGCCCGTTGTGGAGTAAAACAATGTATCCTGACCAAAAGATAAATAAAGATTAATGCTGGGTGGATTGGTGCCAAACCATTCTGAATTCTGAAGGCTTTGAGAGTTTGATGTCAATGCCCAAGTGCTAATAAAGAATAACAGGATGAGATTTTTCATCATTTTGAATTTAAATGCAAAATTAAAACATCCGAATCCGACGAAAAAGAACAGATGTCATGGTTGCAATAAAAAAACACCTTCCCGAAAGAAGGTGTTTTTTATAAAAAGTAAGTGTAAAATCTCGTTATTCCGCCATCTCCGCGAGATCCACAGGTACAACCTGGGTGACTCCCTGTTCCACCATCGTGATACCGTACATGATGTCTGTTGACGCCATTGTGCGTTTGTTGTGGGTGATGATAATGAACTGAGAATCTTTCGAGAATTTACGGATGATGTTGTTGAACTTATCAATATTCATGTCATCCAATGGAGCGTCAACCTCATCGAAAATACAGAACGGTGCAGGTTTCAAGAGGTAAATACTGAAGAGAAGGGCAGTGGCCGTAAGCGTTTTTTCTCCTCCCGATAACTGGGAAATTGAAAGCGGACGTTTGCCTTTTGGTTTCGCGATAATCTGCACTTCACTTTCTGTCGGATTTTCCGGATTGAGCAATACCAGATCGCAATCATCATCTTCTGTGAAAAGAGAGCGGAAGACATGAATGAAATTCTGACGAATATCCGTGAATGCCTTCATGAAATTCTCGCGAGCTGTAACTTCGATTTCTTCGATAGTTTTCAGCAGAGATTCTTTCGCTTTCGCAAGATCGTCTTTCTGTGTATTGATGAAGGTATGGCGTTCGCTGATTTCAGTATAAGCTTCAACTGCCATCGGATTGATTGGTCCGTAATTGTCGAGCTGATTTTTTTGTTTAGTTACTTTTTCGCGAAGTTCTTCTTCAGTCCAGTCCGGAGAAGGTTCTTTCTCGAGCATGTCGTTGATGTCGAGATTGAATTCTACGGACAATCTTTCTTTAAGCGAATTGAGCTGCATTTTCAGCTCCATCGTTTTGTCTTTGATAGCCAAACCGATCTGTTCCGACTGTTCACGCTGGTGACGCACCTGGCGGATGCGGGTTTCGAGCTCATCAATGGAGCCACGGGCTTTGAAGTATTCTGTTTCAACTACTGCGACAGATTGCTCCATCGTGTCTTTTTCGGAGTACAGAGTGAGCAACTGTGAATCGAAGTCGGTAGATGATTCGAGCAGCTCGCGGATTTGGTTCTGGATATTTTCAAGTTCCGCTGAATTACCGGCAATATTTTTATTCAGTGTCTCCAGCAGGTTGACTTTGTACGCGTGATCACGAATGATCGTCGCGATTTTGTTTTGCTGTTGAATGCACAGGATGTTGTGCTGGTTATAACCCTGGCTTTGGTTGTTCATCACTTCCGTCAGGGAATTGAATTCCTGCTGGAGTGTATTCAACTGACCGCTTACCGTTTCGTATTGAGTTCGGAGTTGTTCCAGGTGTTCATGGAAACTCAGGTTGTTTTGGCTCAAGGTCTCATCAATAGCTGTCAGTTGTTCATGAAGACCCTGCAGGATGCGTTTATTGTTTTCAATGCTGGAATTAAGGTGTTCCGCTTTGTTCTTCAAAGAAGAATGTTCGTGTACAGCTTTATTGGCTTCCTGTTGCAGGCGGTTTTTATCCGCTGTGAGTTTTTCTTTGTTGCGTTTATTTTCCTGGAGTTGTTGCTGAACCTGGTCGCGTTGTGTTTTTAAACGTTCCAGTCCGCTCGCAAGGGATTCGATCTCTTTACTTAGATTCTCGAGGTGTTTTGCACGACCAATTCGTTTGCCGTCAAACAATCCGATAGATCCACCGGAGAGTGAGTGACGTGTACGGCAGTATTTTCCGTTTTTGGAAATGAAAACGAGGGATTTGTTGTCCTGCTGCAGGAAAGGTGTGTTTTCCTGATTTTCTGTAACAACATATACATTACGCAGCAGGTGATTACAAAGCGGACGATATTTTTCCGCGATATCAATGATGCTCAGAGCCGGCAGACAATCGGCAAGCTGATCAAAAGAAGGTTCAGGAGAATCTTCAAAATTTTTCAGGATGAAGAAATTCGCTCTTCCTTTCGCGGCTTCGCTCAATACATTTACCGCGCGACTTGCTTCTTCAATCTGATCAATCACAAAATAGTTCATGAACGGATCGAGGTAGTTCTCAATAGCGGATTTGTATTCAGCCGGACAGTTCAGAATTTCTGAGAACAGGGGAGCGGAACTGGTGGAAGGGGAGTTTTTACGGAGGTAACGCAGTGATTCAGGATATCCTTCCAGGTTTTCCACCAGACTTTTGGTCAGGTTAAATTCATTCTGACGGGCATCCAGTTTACGACCTTCCGCGATTACTTCCTCGGTAAGTTTCTTGAGTTCTTCATCACCGTGAATGATTTCCTGTGCAAGATGTTCCTCGTTGCTCAGTAATTGATGATGAAGTTGTTCTTTTTCTTCTTTCAACTGACGACTTTGTTCAGCTTTCGCGTGAAGTTCATCGTGTTCGAGTTGTTTACTCATTGAATCGTCGGAGAGACGTTCAATTTCCTTCTGAATAGAATCTTTTCGAGCCTGAGTCACGGCAAGACTCTTTTCCGACTCGTGCATGGAAGTCTGGATAGAACGTGCTTCGGAAGAAAAACGATTGATGTCGCTTTTCATCTGATCGTGATTGCCACGTGTTTCATCCAGCGCGCTTTTCAGCTCATGCAATTGTTGCTGGAGTTGTTCCAGGATAATTTCTTCGTTAAATTTATCTTCCTCTGATTTCGCGATCTGATCCTGAGTTGTAAGGAGAGTGGATTTGTCTGTGGAGAGTTGTTGAGACAATGAAGATTCTTTATCCTGAAGATATTTCAGTTTCTCATTACTGATTTTCTTGTCATTTTCCTGCTGACGAATGAAAGAGATTTTTTCGTTCAACAGTTTTTGAGCTTCGGAAAGTTCTTTTTCCTTTTCCAGGGAATGTAATTTGACAATTTGCAATTCCGCTTCAGAGGAGTCAAGAGAAGCATCCAGAGTAATTTTCTCTTCTTGCTGTTTTTCTTCCTGTTGCTGGAGTTCTTCAAAAGTTTTTTTACTGCCGGCAAGCGTAAACAAAGCCAGTTCGGAGCTGAGCTCCTTGTATTGTTCTTTTAACTTGTAATACCGTTCTGTTTTTCTCGCCTGAGATTCCAGAGTTTTCATATTGCGTTCGATTTCGAACAGCAAGTCGTTCACACGGCTCAGATCTTTATCGGTATCTTCGAGTTTGGAAAGGGTTTGTTTTTTTCTCGTCTTGTATTTGGAGATTCCTGCAGCTTCTTCGAGCAGGTTTTTAATGGCATTGTTTTTATCGTTCAGGATTTCATCCACCATTTTCAACTCAATGATGGCATAAGAATCTGATCCGATTCCGGTGTCCATAAACAGTTCCGTGATGTCTTTTAAACGGCAGGGAACATTGTTCAATAAATAATCACTTTCACCGGTACGATAAAGACGGCGGGTAATTGTAACTGTAGAATATTCGGTAGGAAGGATATTTTTTGTATTTTCAAAAGTCAGGGACACTTCGGCCAGATTGGCCGGTTTCCTTGTTTTGGTTCCGTTAAAGATGATATTTTCCATCTTTTCTGAACGCAACATCCGGGTTTTTTGCTCACCCAATACCCAGCGCATGGCATCGACGACATTTGATTTTCCGCTTCCATTGGGACCTACAATCGAGGTGACACCTTTGTCGAAGTGGATGGTTACTTTGTCGCCAAAGCTTTTGAATCCTTTGATTTCTAAGGTTGTTAACCGCATAATAAATTAGTGTGTTTCAGGGAATAGCTGCAAAAATAGCTTTTTCTGATAAGAAGCACCATTTTGTTAATAACTCTGCAAGGGTAGTGGCGAAAGTGTAAATTCATGCAGTTTGGGTGAATTGACCAAGTTCTGACATTCTTTTTATTTGGTTTACCCATCTTTCGGCCATGAAAATTTAAAATCCATTAACAAAGCGAACAAAGAGCTTGTTAAATGTTCTTTGGTTGATAATGAGGAAAGAAAAAAAACGGAATTGAATCTATGCAAATGATAAGATAAATTCCGGAAATTCAAAGGTCGCAACAGGACGAAAATTTGTTTTGGTTTTAATTTTTCAATTTATACTTTTACCACCCGCATTAACTAAATCTTAACAATAATATATACTTGATATGGGACGAAAGTTT
>CAYMMN010000058.1:0-13001 GCA_964391495.1 uncultured Flavobacteriales bacterium
CTTTTTCAAAACCATAATTCACGACGAAAGCCACGTTACGATCCATGCACCAATTTCGGATGTAATCAATTTCATTATCCGAATCAAATGGGTAGTGGTTCAGAGAAACTACAACACTTTGTCCGAATGATCTTAGATTTTCTACATGCCGGTCAAGATTCGGGATACCTTTGATCATAGAATCCAGATCCGGTTTTTTGGTTTCTTCGTAAGGCACACCACCGTGCAGCTTCAATGCCTGAGTACTCAATACAAGCACTGTTGCTTTGGGTTGCAAACCTGCAAGCCGGCATTTGATATCCAAAAATTTCTCCGCACCCAAATCGCTTCCAAATCCCGCTTCCGTGACTACATAATCGGATACAGACAAGGCCATTTTTGTAGCGATCAGTGAATTGCAACCATGAGCGATATTCGCGAAAGGTCCACCATGAACAAATGCTGGAGTATTTTCCGTAGTCTGTACAAGATTCGGCATCAGGGCATCTTTCAGCAAAACTGTGATTGAACCTGCCACACCCAGATCTTTCACTGTAAAAGGAGATTTATCTTGTTTGTAACCCAATACAACATTTTCGATACGACGTTCCAGATCAAGCAGGCTCGTAGAGAGACAAAACAAAGCCATGATTTCAGAAGCCGGAGTGATATCAAATCCTGTTTCAACTAAATCAGTTTTACTTCCCTGTCCGAGTCCGGTAATGATATTTCTCAGTGTGCGATCATTCACATCCAGTACTCTTTTCCAGACGATGGACTCCAGTTGTTCCGGTTTGTTGTGGTAATGATATTGGTGATTGTCCAGCAACGCTGAAATCATATTGTGCGCTGATGTGATCGCATGAAAATCTCCTGTGAAATGAAGATTGATTGCATCCATTGGTAAAACCTGAGCATATCCACCTCCGGTTGCTCCGCCCTTCATACCAAAGCACGGACCAAGACTTGGCTCACGCAATGCAACGGAAGCTTTCTTTCCGATTTTATTCAATCCAAGAGAAAGCGAAATCGAAGTCACTGTTTTTCCGATACCGGCCTTTGTTGGAGTTATCGCAGTAACAAGAATCAGGTTACTCTTTTTAATTTTTTCCTCATTGATATAGGTCAGCGGAACCTTTGCGATATACTTACCATACGGAATAACTTCTTCCTTATTGATACCAAGTTTCGCAGCAACATCGACAATGTTATCCAGTTTTGTATTCCGTGAAATTTCAATTGCAGAAAGCATAGTGTGATCTATTTTTATTTTTTTGACAAGGTTTGCAAGATAAAGAGGAAGGATAGAACGACCAAGGACTTTTGATAGCAGGCAAATCCTTAATAATGAGGTTTCTAATTAGCAACTGATAAAGAACATTGGTTTGCATCGCTTATCAAATCTCTCTTTTTAAGCTGGGATATCTGAGTTTTAAACCATCCATGGCATCCACAACAATTTTCAAAATCAGGTATTCCTTATACCAGTTTTGATCTGCCGGTATGATGTTCCAGGAAGCATTTTCCGAACAGTTTGAAAAAGCATCTTCATATGCTTTCATGTATTGATTCCAGTATTCGCGTTCTTTCAGATCGTTTTCGTTGTGCTTCCACATCTTTGAGGGGTCATGCAAGCGTTCTTCAAGACGAATCATCTGTTCTTCTTTTGAAACGTGGAGATAAAATTTCAAAACAACAGTATTGGTTTCAGCAAGAAGCGATTCAAAATTATTGATTTGCCTGAAGCGTAGTTTGATAGTCTTCTCGTCAACCCATTTGTGAACACGTTGAATGATGACATCTTCATAATGTGAACGATTGAAAACATACAGCATTCCTTTTTCAGGCACCACCTGATGAACTCTCCAGAGAAAATCGTGTTTCATCTCGATTTCTGTTGGCTTCTTAAATGGAATCACCCTGCAGCCCATCGGGTTGACAGCTGTAAAAACATTTTTGATCGCACCATCTTTTCCTGATGCATCCATCCCCTGAAGCACAACAAGCACTGCATGAGTTGAAGAGGCATACAGAAGATTCTGTAATTCTTCTAACCTGGCCTGAAGTTTAGGAATCTCCTTTTTTATTTTTTCCTTATCGAGATTTTTCGGAGCTCTTGTTGAAATATCCTGAAGTTTGATTTTTGCCATGGCGATGTGTTTTGTAAGTTTTAATAATCAAACTAAACCGGAATAAAATTTAAAAAGCTTCTTTCAGCATTACATACAAACCGGAAGATTCTCTGGACCATCCATAATCAATACGAAGATTCACTTTTTCTTTTTCCTTTACAAGGATTCGTAGGCCACAGCCGTAGGTATAGTGAATTCCCGGTAAGGAAAAATGTTTTATATCCGGGCTCACTTCTCCGGCAGCAACAAAACCGGCAAGTCCAAGTCTCCAGATTAGGTATTGCCTCCATTCAGCCTGAATTGAGGACATGCCCTTATCCATGTATCGGCCCTTGTAGTATCCTCTCATGATTTCGGTACCTCCCAACATGGACATATTTCTGATCGGAATATTCCCATCACTCACTTTGATAATTCCCTGTAATGCAAGCACACTATTCGTTCTCCAGGGAAGAAATTTTCGTACATCCAGGGAAAATGTCGAAAAAGAAAACTGGCTGCCAATGTCCCTGTCAAATGATGTATAGTTGATTTCTGAAAAAAAACCATGACTGGGGCTATAGGCATTGTTGCGGGTATCCCAGGTAAGCAGTAATCCGAATCCACTTGTTCTACCACCATTCATTCCCGGAATGGATTGTTGATCGAAGATTCCATTGGCAACATAAGAAAAATCGTGTACTTCCTGGTACTCGTAACTGGCACCTATGTAAAGATTACCGGCAATCCTGTGCAGTAATTGCGGATTAAAATAAAATTGTTTGTAGTCGTAATTCTCTTTAGCCGACTCCGACGAGTGATTTCCGATTCCCCAGGTTTTATCAGGATAATAACTGTACGAAACCTGCATCCTGAAAATTCTTTTTTCCATGGATGAGAATACTGTAGAATTCAACACCAGTAATAATTGTTCACGTTGCGTAGCCAACCCGACCAGACTTACATCAGAAGTCCTGAGGTTCTCTTCTTTTTGATTTGCTTTAAAAAAAAATGCTGTGGCCAAACCTAAGCCCCATTTTGTTTCCGGAGAACGAATCGCAAATGGAAAAACGAGGAAGCGAGAAGGTTGTGAACTGGATAAAGTATCATCAGGTACAGCCGCAGAGGTGTGCTTTAAAGCGGAAGTCAAGAAAAAAATTAAAAAGATAGTTCGTTTCCAGGCCATGCGGGACGGCGAAGATAAGCGATGGGACGCATCAGGACAAGGTTTGTGATGCTTCACAACACCCTGATTCTGATGAAAGAGGCTATAAAATCTACCTGAAAATTGAATTAGACTGTCTGGCTGAAGATCTGTGATTCAGGTTGTTTTCTCCAAAGCCTGGCATCAAGTGCCATACAGATATTACGAACAAATGCTCTTCCTTTATCCGTTACTTCCATTCGATAAGGCGAAATCAACAGCAATTCATCTTTCACCATCTCCTGCAGTCGTTCCAGTCCTTCGTAAAAGGCTTCGCATTGCATGGACTTTTCTTCCCAGCTTGTTTCAAAATGACACATCAGATTAAGAATATGTCTTCGAATGATCAGATCTTCATCAGTCAGAATATGTCCGCGTACGATCGGCAGTTTATTCTCATTGACCATTTTGACATACTCTTCAAATACTTTCACATTCTGAGCAAAGCCGGTCCAGGAATCACCGATACTTGAAACTCCTAATCCAAGTAACAATTGGGTATCGGTAGTTGTATACCCCATAAAATTCCGGTGGAGTTTCTTTGCAGAATACGCTTTGTACAATGAATCATCCGGCAATGAGAAATGATCCATTCCAATTTCCCTGTAGCCGGAATCCTCCAGCATCAATCTTCCTTTTTCATAGAGCGCTCTCTTCTCCTCTCCCAGTGGCAAATCATCTTCAGTAAATCTGCGCTGACCGGGTTTTATCCATGGAACGTGAGCATAGCTGTAAAACGCAATTCTGTCCGGCTTTAATTCACGCACCTTCTCAATTGTATCTGTAATGGTCGCCATTGTTTGCATGGGTAAACCATAAATCAAATCATAGTTTACAGATTCGTATCCGATCTTTCGTGCAGCTTCAGTTACGAGCTTAACCTGTTCATAGGTTTGTGTACGGTGGATCGTGTATTGAACTTTCTGATCAAAATCCTGGATTCCAAAACTCACTCTGCGGAAACCGAGATCATACAATTTCTGCAACTGTTCAACCTGTGTATAATTCGGATGACCTTCAAAACCGAATTCATGACCAGGAGCTATTTCAGAATCTTTCAAAATACCATTAATAAGTTTCTCCAGATTTTCACAACTGAAAAATGTAGGAGTTCCACCACCAAGATGGATTTCTTTGATCCGGGGTTTATCAGGAAATTGCTTCACATACATTTCCCATTCTTTCAAAACTGTTTCAATGTATGGAAGTTCTACTGCATGATTCACAGTAATTCGCGTATTGCATCCGCAATATGTACAGAGGCTCTCACAAAATGGCAAATGAATATACAGACTTATTCCTTCCTTGTTGGTCGCGATAAAAGTATCTCTCACAAGTTTGAACCATTCCTCCACTGTTGGAGAGTGATCCCAGTAGGGTACTGTCGGATAACTGGTATACCGTGGGCCCGCGACATTGTACTTTCTGATCAGTTGAATATCCATAATACTTTTAATTATCTTCCGCTCTCCACTCTGCGTAAGAGGTTGCGGTTTCATGTAAACGAATCACTTTGAGTTGCACATAATCCGGCATGAGGGGACGAATTCTTTTCATAAAATCAGCCAGCAAATTCTCACATGTTGGCTGATAGTTTACAAAAATTACTTTTTCAAATGTTGCTTCCAGATCCGGAATGTCACGGTGCGGAGAATTTCCATTCAGGACAAGTGCATGATCAAACACATCAACGATGTGTTCTTTTACAATTTTCTTCAAATCGGAAAAATCTATTACCATTCCATTTTTTGCCGCCGAAGGATTGTCGATTGGTTCCCCAATTAGAGTAACTTCCAGACGGTAGGAATGTCCATGAATATTTTTGCAGGGCCCATCATATCCATACAATGCATGAGCCATTTCAAACGGAAAGAGTTTGGTAAGTCTAATTTTCACAGAAATTCCTTATTAATTAAACAAAAGTAGCCCAGACACAGGATACCGGGATGACAAATGTCAGGATAATGGCCGAATAAATAAAGCACTAATCACCTGAAATTGGGATCATCCTGATTGCCTAATCAATGAATGATGGATTTCAGAAATGGGATTAAAAAACAATTAAAATTCCTTCAGAATAGAACAAAAAAAGAACATGAAAATTAAATAAATCCGAATTAGTCCTCATCCTCCTCATCTGATTCAGCCCCTTGTCCTGCAGGGCTAGCTGTTTGACCGATTTGTCCGGATAATTCGGTATGTCTGATTTTTCCGCCCAGATAACCCGTATAGGAAATTGAACCAGCCGAAACAAGACTCAAAATGAACAAAAATGTCAACAAGCCTTTATTGATTGAATTTGATTTATGGGCAAGTAGAAATGTTAAAAGCGAAACCGCTCCCATTATTTCTACCAGCCAAATAGAAATCTCCGCTGATTCTTCATGCTCTTCAATTGTTGATTTTAGTGTTCCTGCTATCTTTTCAACCGACTCTTCTGCAGGTTCTCCTGTCAGGAAAACGGGTATCGCAACCAATGCAGCAATAAAAAAACCAACCATAGCTGTTTTTTTCAAGACATCTGAACTCAGGAACATTCCGGCCGCCAAGATTAGAATTGAAAATACGGTTCCAAGAATAGCAACATGGTTCAGGAGGAGATGGATGTGGGTTGGGTTCATGATTTGAATTGGTTGAGAATTATTACTACATCATTCAACATAATAAATGACGAAACAAAGCTAAGGGAACAATCTAAAGAAATTCTGATCTACCATTTCAAGTGTATTAAATGTTTTCCATCATCATATCTGTACGAAATAGTAACTGAACCTGTTTTACAAATTTCCTTTACAATGGCCAGTCCCAATCCGGTTCCTTCTTCCTTTTTTCCGGATTTCCTGAATCTGTCAAAAATTTGCCCCGGGTCAAAATCGGGGGCATCACCTGAATTAACAATTGCTGCAGAGCCCTGCTCTATGTTTATTTGAATCAGTCCACCATTATAATTATGGCGAATGGAATTTTGAATCAGATTGTTAAAAAGTATTTCAACCAATGTTGCATCATGCATCATAAAGGAACTTTCCTCAATGTTGGTTGTAAGCACCAATGATTTTAACTGAATTCTGTCCTGAAAACTTTCCAGCACTTTTAATACAAGTGGCTTCAGTTGGACTTTTTCCTTTTTGGAAAATTGATTATTTTCAATCTTTGAAAGCAGAAGCAACGCTTTATTGATATGGCTCAATTTCAAACATGCGTTATCAATAGATTGAAGCAATTTCACTTGTTCCTCTTTCAAATCCGGTTGTTGTATGAGCAATTCAATCCTGGATCGAATAACCATAAGCGGAGTTTGCAATTCATGACTCGCATTTTCCGTAAACTGTTTTTGCAAAAGATAATCACTACGTAGTCGAACAGACATAGAACGAAGTACCTGATTGAGATCATTGAATTCACGGATCGAGGAATCTTCAATCAGCAGTTCTTTTCCACTGGATAAATTAAACGCTTTAATGCTGTTGAGACCTTTATAAAAAGGCTGCCATAATTTCTTTGATATCCAAATATTGACAAGCAGAAAACTTCCCATCAGGACAAGGAGTATGACTATTTCAATGATCACTACACTCAACAACAAATCCTCTGATTCGATCATGGATTTGCGGATTGTGAGCTTATAGAGTGTATCGTTCGATGAAAGATAGGTAACCAATTCACGATGTGGTTCATTTTCCTCTGCAAGTCCTGAGGATTGGTCCCATTCATCTCTATAGTAAATTGTATGATAACTATCCTCGTTGTATTCCGACTTCGGAACAGCTGATATATCAACTTCTTCATCCGCATCAAAAATCATTTCTCCCGGAGGATGTTTTTTTGATAAGGTATATTCAACTTTATTTTTTTCCTGCAACAGTGATTTGTCAAGGCTTTTTAAAAAGAAAAACTGGATGATACCGTAAAATAAGCCTGTCAGGACAAGCAGCAAAATCAAAAAGACGACTGCATAATAGAGCGTGGCTCTTTGCAGCAACTTCATTGAACAGAAAATTTATAACCCATTCCGTATACAGTTTCCAATCGATCTTTTCCTCCTTTTTCAGTTATTTTCTTCCTCAGATTTTTGATATGTGTATAGATAAAATCAAACTCATCCGCCTGATCCATATCATCACCCCAGAGGTGTTCCGCAATTGAATTTTTTGTAACTACACGATTTTTATTCATCACAAAATAAAGTAAAAGATCGTATTCTTTACGGGTAAGCACCAGATCTTTGTTATTTATTTTTACCACTTGCGAAGTCGGGTCAATAAATAAATCCTCTATTTTAATCTCTGTATTTCCTTCAAAATTTTTTCGCCGGATGAGAGCTTTCATACGTGCACTCAACTCAGAGAGATGAAAAGGTTTTGGCAGGTAATCATCACTGCCCAATTCAAGGCCGGCAACTCTGTCGTCGACAGATCCTTTAGCTGAAATAATTATAATACCGGATCGGGATTTTGATTTCTTAAGAATTTCTACGAGATCCAGTCCGCTTCCATCAGGAAGGCTGATGTCTATTAAAATACAATCGTAGGCGTAAAGTCCGATTTTTTCTTCAGCACTGATGAAATCGGAAGCAATCTCACAAAGGTATCCTTCTGATTGCAGATACGCATCCATCGATTGAGCTAATTCTTTGTTATCTTCAACGATGAGCACCTTCATAGCCCGTAAAATTAGCAGGCAAATCTATAGAATTTCTGTACTTGGCCCTTACACCTTAAGACAGTAAAGACAATTTATGAAGCTGCCTGACGAAAAGCTATTTCACGCTCCCAAATAAGCTTTGTACCAAAGCCGAGTGTATTGTCCGTCATTTTAATCCAATCAATCCGGATGTACCATAGCTCTGATGGATTAAGCCGGGCAACAGGATATTTCTGAAGATAAATTTTCCTTGCTTGTTGCTGCATTTCAGCCTCCAGAACAAAAGCTTCTCCTGAAAACTGAATACCCTGCAATCGCATAACGGACTGCTCTGCGTTTAAAATGGTGCCTGAAATATGGGAATTCGAAATCATTTCTCTTGAATGTCTGGAATCCCGGGAAGACATGAAATACAACAAGCCGGCGGATTCATCGAAGGCATAAAAAAGTGAACAGCAATAAGGAGCACCATCCTGACAAGTCGCTAAAGTTAAAGTTTGATTTTGCGCGATAAACTTTCTTATGCGAACATCAATCGGATTCATTTTATCATACATCTCTAATCCTTTTATATTGAAAATCGAATCTGCATTAAAATTGGAATTATTCATTCAGGAGAATTCCCTATTCCAAATTCATACTTTTCTTATACAAAAGAACAAAATGTAAGAGGAAGTGAAACTGATCCACATCATAAATTGAAAAGAATGGAATAAATTTGTAAGAAAATTATGGAACTGGTCAAATTTCTTTCCAAAGCAACTCTTGAAATCATCAAAATAAAAGGAGCATCTCCTGTTAAGTGATGCTCCTTTTTATTCAACAGATTAATGAATCAGACTTTAGCGATCTGCTGTAATTTCCGCATGTCCAGAAGACTGATTGTTTTCCCTTTAGCATCAATAATACCCTGCACCTTTAAATCGGAGATCGCTTTCGACACCTGCTCTTTCGTAGTACCTGCAAGACATGCAATGTCCTGCCTGCTGAGAGTCAGGTTAAGGGTTTTTCCATCTCGATTAGCTCCATAAGCATCGTACATAGCAAGCAATGCATCAGCCACCTTTTCAGGAACTGTCATGGTAGCCATTTTGAGCGCTTTTCTTTCCGTTAACTGCAATTGCAACTTGTAAAATTGCAAAAGTTCATACGCGAATTCAGGATGATTACGGGTAAGATCCTTAAAGGTGTCCACATCCAGGAAGCAGGCGACAGTATCTGTAATCGCAATTGCGGAAACATGATATTCTGAATTCTCTTCAACGGTATTGTACCCAATAATATCCCCTTCGCGTGCGAAACGAAGAATAATTTCCTGACCCTTGTTATCAGATTTATAAATCTTCACTTTCCCTTCTTCAACGAAATAGATTCCCCGGGCCTGATTGCCCTCCATCAAAATTCTCTGTCCTGCTACAAAACGGCACATCTTTTTTGATGCAGAAATCACATCCAGGCATTCAGTGCTGCAATTCCGCAAAACAGAACATTCTTTGACTCTGCAATCTCTGCAATGGATAAATTCCACCGCGGAAACTGCAGATTTTCGGGATAAAGGGGGAATCTCGTTTTTCATTTAAACAGGGGGTTTATAATGTTCCTCTTCTGGCTTGTTCCGCTTCTATAGATTCGAACAAGGCCTGAAAGTTACCCTTTCCAAATGAAGTTGCGCCTTCTCTTTGAATTATTTCGTAAAACAAAGTTGGGCGATCTTCAACCGGACGGGTAAATATCTGCAATAAATATCCTTCATCATCACGATCGGCCATAATGCCTAGTCGTTTTAATGTAGCCAGGTCTTCTTTTATGGTTCCCACACGCTCAGGAACTGTATCGTAATAAGTTCCAGGTACATACAGGAATTCCACGCCTCGCTGACGCATTTGGGTAACAGTTTCAATGATGTTATCGGTAGCTACAGCAATGTGCTGACAACCTGCACTTTCATAGAAATCAAGATACTCCTCAATCTGGCTTTTCTTTTTGCCTTTAGCAGGTTCATTGATCGGGAATTTAATTCGTCCGTTCCCGTTCATCATCACCTTACTCATCAGGGCAGTATATTCCGTTGAAATATCCTTATCATCGAAGGTAATAAGATTTCTGAAACCCAAAACATCTTCATAAAATCTGGCCCAGGTATTCATTTGCCCCAATTCAACATTACCAACGCAATGGTCAACATATTTCAAGCCTATTTCAGTCGGATTGTATTCTGATTCCCATTTCACAAAGGATGGCAAAAACAATCCTTTGTAATTTCGTCTCTCTACAAACATGTGAATGGTTTCACCATAGGTATAAATACCGGCACGTTTAACATATCCGTCGTCATCTTTTTCAATGGTTGGTTCGAGATAAGGTTTTGCGCCACGTTTAACAGTTTCATTGAATGATTTCTCAGCGTCATCCACAAGGAACGCAATCACTTTTACACCGTCGCCGTGTTTTTTGATATGCTCAGAAATAGGAGACTGACTATTCAAAGGTGTTGTGAGTACAAGTGTAATTTTTCCCTGACGAAGCACATAAGAAGTTCTGTCACGTAAACCGCTTTCCAATCCTGCATAAGCAAGTGACTGGAATCCGAAAGCTGTCTTGTAGTAATGTGCAGCCTGTTTTGCATTACCAACATAAAACTCGATGTAATCGGTTCCCTGGATTGGGAGGAAATCCTCAGTAAATTTAGGTTCTGCTTTTTTTGTTGTTTGTGTTTCCATTGGTGATGAATATGAATTTTTAATTTATGGATTCTGTTTTAACATTTTTTGGATTTTCAAGCCATGACAAATAATATTCAGGCACTTGCAATTCGATCGCGGTTTGAGTAATCATGACGGGATGAAAAGGATCAATCATCACAGCCAGTTCCTTTGTTTCCTTCTGACCAATACTTCTTTCGATTGCTCCCGGGTGTGGTCCATGTGGAATACCGGCAGGGTGCAGAGTCAACTGTCCCTTTTGAATATTGTTTCTGCTCATGAAATTTCCATCTACATAATATAAAATTTCATCAGAGTCAATATTACTGTGGTGATAAGGAGCAGGAATTGCTTCAGGATGATAATCGTACAAACGAGGAACGAATGAACAAATCACAAAATTATTTCCTTCAAAAGTCTGGTGAATTGGCGGTGGCATGTGAATTCTTCCGGTCAATGGTTCAAAATTGTGAATGGAAAATGCATACGGATAATGATAACCATCCCATCCGATAAGATCAAATGGATGCGAAGCATATACGTATGGGAAAATTGTTCCTTTCTTTTTTATCAATACTGTAAACTCACCTTCCTCCGAATGAGTTTCCAGATCCACAGGACGGCGGATGTCTCGTTCGCAGAATGGAGAATGCTCCAACATTTGTCCGTAATCATTTCTGTATCTCCTTGGAGTTGTAATCGGGCCATGTGACTCAACAAATAAAAATCTGTTATCATCAGTTTTAAAATTTAACTGGTAAACAGTTCCACGGGGAATGATCAGATAATCTCCATATTCGAAATCAACATTACCATACATGGTATGCAGTGTTCCTTCTCCCTTGTGTATGAATATCATTTCATCCGCGTCGGCATTTTTGAAAAAATATTCCATCTTTCCTTTTGGCGCGGCAAGTCCAATCTGCATGTCATTGTTAACCATCAGGACTTTCCTGCTTTTCAAATAATCAGATTCAGCGGGAATCTCAAATCCCTGGAAACTCAAACTGCGCATGTTGTTTTCAACAGCGACTTTTGGCTGAACTGAATAGGGTTCTCCGGTGCGTAAAACTCTTGTTGGCGGATGCAAATGATACACCAGCGAAGACAGTCCGCTAAATCCCTGCGTCCCTACCAATTCTTCATGGTAAAGACTTCCATTTTCCTGACGATAAACAATGTGGCGTTTAGCAGGTATTTTTCCCATTTGATGATAAAAAGGCATAATTTTTCCAGATTTTTATATTATTCGAATTTATTTATTTCACTTTTTTCCGATCATGACATTTATCATTGATTTCCCTGACACAAATCATGATAAACCTTGCCTCCAAAATTGACATTGGGCTTGTCCGAATTCTGAATTATTAAGATCGGTACTTCCTTGATGAAAAAAATAAATAACATTGATTCAGTTTTAGAATCAGAAGACCTGATTCAATTCAGAATTGCTTATCTGAACTTTGAAAATTTTACCAATCAGCAACTCTCTGCACTCATAGATAAACTCCATCACAAGAAAATAACCAAGTTAAAGGTTATGATGGAATATCACGAAATGCTTCTGTTTTGTATAGCACATCCAAGGAGTGAAGAATTGCGGAGTAAATTTTATGGTGAACTGGAACGAATTGCTGAAAAGACAATGCAGGTTTATTCATCTTCATCTCATAAAAATAAAGTGACTCTGAGCGGATCCGGAATTTCAGGTTCTTCAATGACTGGTTCCTTCAGTTTTGAATTGGTGGAATGGCTCAAACAAGAATTTCCACATTCAGTGAAAATTGATGGGGTTGACAATTCAGATATTCTTCCTCCTGAAATTCTAAGATATGGTTTGTTCCCAATTGAAACAGATTTGTCGGAAAAAAAAGATCTTCCGCTGAACAAATGGCTGACACTATCGTCAGGATTAGAAAATAACAGACTCGAACAAATTCTTTCACTGTTTGATTCTATGAAAATGTCACAGGACTTGCGGGACTACCTGTATGATTCCCTCAAAGTGTTTATTGATCTTGATCATAATGAAAAAAGACTTTCAAGAACATTTGGACACATTCAGGGAGGAACTCATTTTTACCAAAAGGAAGAATTCATAAAAAAACCGGATTTCAAAACACTTGTTCAGGATGCATCGCTCAATAAACTATATCTGAATCCGGAGGAGAAACAAGAATATGTTGATACAGCACGGATTGCTTTGTGTACCCTTTTCCGTGAAACGGACCCGGTAACTTTTGCTGATGTAGAAGGAACTGAAGTGTATTCTCCGGGGCGAGGATTAACCATTGCTTTGTTTTCCCTTCGTGCCAATCGAAGACTTCCTCTGGATGCTCATGTAGGGTATATGGCTCTCAA
>CAYMMN010000059.1:0-12801 GCA_964391495.1 uncultured Flavobacteriales bacterium
GGACACTTTTCGTGCATAGGTTTTATCCAATTCTATTCTTTCATTTTCCGACATTTCACCTTTTCCTCGCTTTGTCACCTGCCAAAGTCCTGTTAACCCTGATGGAGCATTGAATCGTTCAATAGCATGATCGGTTGTAAGTTTCTCGGCTTCGTACATTGGCAAAGGTCTGTTGCCGATGAGCGACATATCACCCATGAGCACATTAAACAATTGTGGTAACTCGTCGATACTTGTTTTTCTCAGGAAAGCTCCGACGCGTGTTACGCGCGGGTCATTGACTATTTTGAAGAAGGATGCTTTTTTTCCTTTGTCCATGCGCATCATGTGCAGGTTTTCGCAGATCGTTTCGTCATCACTGACCAGCAATGTAGAGCAAGGTCTTTCCAGCATTTTACAGAAAGGGCAGGATTTCAAATCCTCCTCTGTAGGTTGTTGTGACTGATATTGATTGAGAGCTTTCATCAGATCTGTTTGCTTGTCTGAATCCAGATACATCGTTCTGAATTTATAGATGTTGAAGAGTTTATAGTTTTCTCCAACACGACGAGAACGATAGATGACAGGTCCTTTTGATTCCAGTCTGATGGCTATTCCTGCCAGGATCAGAACCGGAGATGAAATAATGATTCCTGTTGCGGATGCAACAACATCGAAAGCTCTTTTGAATTTTTTGTAATTCATGATTGTGAGGATGGGTTTGGTTATTAATTTCGTACGAGATTGTTGATTCGAATCCTCAGTTCTTCAGGATTGAATGGTTTAACCATGTAGTCGAGGGCTCCCAGATTGAAGCATTTCATTTTTTCTACACTGTTTTCTACACTGGAAAGCATCAGTACAGGCGGAGAATCCGGATCTGCGTTTTTAAGCTGACTTAAAAATTCTACGCCTGACATTTCAGGCATAATAATGTCAGCGACAATGGCATCGGGTTTATGGCCCATATTCAGCCATGAAATTGCATCGGAAGCATTTTCTTTTTCAATTACATGATAGAAGTTTCCGAGGTAATGACTCAACAGCTTCCTGGTGGATGCCTGGTCTTCAATAATGAGGATTTGTTTTTTCATTTCTGTTTGATTTGAATGCAAAAATGCGTTCAAAATCACCCCGGAAGGGGAATCTTTCGATTAACAGGTGAATCCGGCGGTTAAAAAAGTGGATAATCCGGTCAAAAAGCTTAAATTATGTTCAAACGCGATTGTAAACCCGCTTTGTACTTGTTTCCTATCGGAATGATGTGTCCTCCGATAATTGCGGTTTCGGCGTCAAAATTTTCAAGAAAATTGAGGTTAATAATATAGGAACGATGCACTCTGATAAACTGTTTGCTCATTTTCAATTTATCTTCGATGTTTTTCATCGTTGAATTCACTACATGTGTTTTATCTTTCAAATGAATCTTGACATAGTCTCCGAGAGCTTCACAATAATGGATATCTGAATGCATGACTTTGGAGAGCACGCCGTTTTCTTTAATAAAGATGTAGTCGTGTTGCTGTGTATTATCTGATTCGTACAATTTAAAAACCCGTTCAATAGCCAATAAAAATTTGCCGTATTCCACAGGCTTCAGGAGATAATGAACCACTTTGTGATCAAAAGCTTTAATGGCATATTTTTCTTTGGTGCTGATCACAATTACAGGAGGAAGTTCCTGCAAAGACTCGAGGAGTTCAATTCCGGACATTTCCGGCATTTCTACATCCAGAAAAATGAGATCTGTTGTACTTAGATTCTTGCGGATGTAATTCGAAGCTGTAATTGGATTTGCAAATGATTCGGTAAAACTCAACCCTTCTGTGTTGCTGATAAAGTGCTTGATGAGATTCACAGAAACCGGGTCATCGTCAATGATGATGCAGTGTATCATGTAGTAAATTTATTAAGAAAAAGGCTTAAAAAGGAGAATATTTATTCAATTATTCAACAATTAAGGTTGAAAGTCTCGAATGGAAGCCAAATGTTATTCCTTAATACTATGGTATGATGAAAAGATCTGCCAGGGATGCTATTTTGCTTGTATGGAGATTTTTAAAATTATTAACCGGTGTATTTTAATTTACTGCTGGAAGAAAATTTACTTAATCATTTTTCGAAAAAGATTCCCTTTCCGACTTTCAATTTGCAAAAAGTAAATTCCTTGCTTCAGTTGATCTGTATTCAACTGCAGGTTTTCATTTGAACTGATTTCTTTCTTAAAATTGATTTGACCTGTTGTTGAAATGATCCGTAAAATACCTTTTGCAATATCCGGACTTGTCCATTTGATATTTACCAGGGAACCAACAGGATTTGGAAACACAACTATATTTTGTTCAGTGTTTATTGGGTCATGGATACCGACACCAGGAATGGACGCGAGCTGAATATTGTCAATAAAGAAATCGCAGCGGTTATAGCTCCTGATTTCGAAACCAATTTGAAATGGTGAAAGTGAAGAGAGAGCATACAAACTAATCGTATCGCTTGACCAGGAGCTTGAATCGTACATTACAGTAAAGTTTGGATTGATACTGTCCGTCATCAGGTCAAACCCGCCTTTTCTGAAAAAATAGTTTTTGGTCACACCGCAATCATATGTGTAATACAATAACAAAGTATCTGCTTCCTGAGGCAGGTAATCATAACCATAGAGGTAATCAAATTTCAAAACCGGATCAGGAATCTGAGTAAGATCAATATTTGGAGAAATGAAATCGTCCTGCCCCGGCGGACTTCCGATTAAAGCGTCATTATAAATAAGTGAATTAGGACTTTGTAAATAACCCCCATAATATGTTGCCAGATCCCAATGGGAATAAGGTGGATTCTTACCCCAGTTCCATCCGTAAGGAGGGAAGTTAGTACTTTCGAAACCTTCATTCATTGAAGATAAAATCGGGGCCGGTTCAACATGAATGATAAATGATTTGGTGATGCTGTCAACCCCGCTTGTTCCTGTCATCTGAAGTGTTACGTTGTAATCTCCTGCAACAGGATAAGCGATTTTCGGATTGGGTAAATTGGATTGTGTCGGCACGCCACCCGGAAATGACCAGTGATAAACTGAGGAGTAGCCAGGACCTGCGTTCAGACTGTTGTCGTAGAATTGTATAGAGTCTCCGGGACAAATTGTTTGCCTGTCAAAAATGAAATCGCATTCCAGTGGTTTGTTTGGGTCGAACAGATTGCTTTCCCAGATACCTCTTCCAAAGGTTGCTGCCCGAATGATATTTACATCGGGTAAAATACTAAGGGCGGACACATTGGTATTCGGAAGGCCTTCCGTAAATGGTTGCCAGTTGCTAAGGGAGTTATCGAGATAATAAATTCCTCCTGCACAAATGAAAATGCCATCCAGAGCATTATTTGCACATTCAATTTTTGATTGAGTAAGATTAAGCGGAAGATCAGGAGATGGAATAGCGTGCCATGTTATTCCGGTATCTGTTGAGAAATAAATTGTACATCTGTTATTCAATAATTCAATTGACCAGACTTTGTTGATTTCATCAGGATCAACGGCGTACACAGGTTTGCTTAAAAGCGTCCAGTTCGCTCCATTGTCAAGAGTTCTTTGCCAACGCGTGAAGATTACATTCGTATCAGGGTTGCCAATAAATAAGAAACCTGCAGTGAGGTAATTTGTGAATGCGGAGATCGCATGTACTGAATCTCCAAGATCTGTACTTTTCCAGACGTTTCTGATGCCCAGGTATAATGAATTTGGATTTTGTTTGTTGAATTTAAGCAGGTAGCCTGTATTCATGCTATAGGTACTTTCAGTCAGTCCATCCAAAAATGAATTCTGATTAGTAGTAATTCCTCCGTCAAAACTCCTGCTGTATCCATACTGATTTTTTCCAAAAAGAATATCCGGATTTCCCGGATGGATCGCGACATCAAATCCATCTCCACCAAAAATATTGAACCATGAGCTGTCACGGTGAAGCACAACTGAATTATCCCATGAACCACCCATGAAAACGGATGTATCCTGGGCAGAACAATCCAATGAAACAAATTGTGTTACTGATATTCCGGCGGTTTTGTCGACAAAACTTTGTCCTTCGTCTTCACTTTTATACAACCCGCCGTCTGTTCCTGACCAAAAAGAAGAACCGGTATAAACGATGCAACGGGAGTCGGGGTGAACGTAGGGTAGAGTTGGTGAACTGCTATAGAAATAATTTGATGCTCTTAAAAATGTCTGTCCTCCGTCTGTTGAACGTGAAAGAATTTCCCCTGCTACCATCACCGTATCTCTGCTGAATGGATGTACTGCAAGGCTGGGAGGAACTATATTTGCCTCGATATTGGAGGAGGAAGAAAATAGACTGAAAGAATTTCCTCCATCAAGAGAACGGGCAATTTTTGCAAGACCCCCACTTTCTTTCAAAACCACATATACGTAATTTGTGTCTGCAGGTGTTACCGCGACATCAAAGATAGTCCCGCTTGACGCCGGACTGGTAAGTGAATCAAAATGCAAGCCTCCATCCAGTGAACGCAAAAAAACATTTCTTATCGTCGCGTACAATACAGAAGGATTCCCTGGTCTGATTGCAGAGGGAATTGTGTCATTTAGAAAGTTGAATGTGGATCCTGTGTCATGACTTACATATAATCCTTCACCGGTCAGTCCAAGATAAACTGTGGCGGGATCAGTTGCATCCATCAATATCCTTCCAGAAGTTGCAGAAGAAGGGTGTATCAATTGCCAGGTGTTTCCTGTATCAAGAGTTTTATAAAAATCTCCACCACAGAGGAAAAAGCAAATTGCCGGTAATGTCGGATGAGTTTTGACTGCCTGAGTTGAAAGTCCGGCAATGGTATCTGTTAGCGGGATCCAGTGATTTCCATGATCCAGTGATCTCCACAATCCTCCTGATGGAGTGCCGGCAAAGATGATGTTGCTGTCGGCAGGAGAAACTGAAAATGGGAATACTCTTCCGATGCCCCGTACACTTCCATATGCTGTTATCTGTTCGGGTCCTCTTGTTTTCCAATTTCCCTGTCGACTGGCTAGTGAATGATTCGACCGGGTTATCCGCTCCCTAAATTGCTTTTTTATTTTTTCGAGCGGAATTCGGTTACCCTTGGCATCAAAGCTCATTTGATTTTCTGAAAGCCAATGGATGAAGTGTTCTGCTCCTTCTTCCCTAAGTTCAATCGCTTTTTCTAATTTCTCTGCATTGAAAATTCGGGATACCCAAGATCCTTTTCCTATCCGGATCAAACTGTCTTTCCACTGCTCATACGATTTTTGAATTTCCGGGAGATTGGATTTTGAGTCATTAGCCATTTCCAACCATGCAGGCGACTGAGCATGCAGGATTGATTGAAAAAGAACAAAAATGAGTAGCAGATATCTGGGCATGCATCAAAATAAATAAATTCTTTTTGCATTAATGGTTACTTCCATTTTATTTTGATTAGCATTTTGATGAATTGATTGAATCATTGGGTGAAACTCCAAAATTAATTAGTGAGTAAATGACCGGAATGAAATTGGTTATTCAATGGATAGAAATATGGAAAGAGATATACTTCTCTGCTGTACTACTTTTAAATTACCGGTATTATATTATATAAATTAAATAATTCCTTCAATGGGAAAAATTTAATCAAGAATCATAGATAGGCAATTGTATGAAAGTAGATTGCCTAGTTCACCACCAATTTTTGATACTTCCGTTCTGTCTTATTGCTGAGTATAAGGTAATAAATACCCGCAGCGATATTCTGCAAATTTAATTCGGTCTCAATTCCGGCATTTTTGTGCATAACAACCTGACCATGCATATTCATCAGTTCAATAAATGAATATTTGAATCCTTTGCTTTGTTCAATATATACTGTCTGATTTGCCGGATTCGGATAAACAATTAGCTCGTCATCTGAATTTTTGTTTTCATTTATTACTGCAAGCTGGAGACAGGAAGGGTCCGGTTCATAACTCCACATATCATTAACTGTAACGTCCATTCCTGTGACCGGTACTTTTGTTAGACCACCAAACATATAAAATACACCGTTCCGGTCTTTGAAACTTGCTGTTCCACATCGTGCGCCTGGATGACTGTTGATGTCGGCTTGTCCAAGGACTCCAAAACGTCTTTGAATATCCAAAGAAAAGGAAGGATCCGGTACAGGAGAGTTTACCAGCATCCATTTTTTATCATCCATTACGAAACACCAGAGTAAGGATTGATTTAAAGTATATGCATTGCCTGGAACCTCATACTTTCCTCCGAATTTCCAGAGATTACCCTGATCGTCGATCCATGCTGCTCTTCCTTCAATTCCATTTCCTGGAGTAAGCGAATCACCGGGATGGCATTCCGGACCATAATGAGAAATGTCGGACAAGGAATCATCTCCCGCAAACCATGCCCATTGATTAATTTGAGGATCGTAGCACCAGAGGTCATTCAGAAATTGATCGTAGACCAACCCGTCAAAACTACCACCGAAAAGCCAGAATTTCCCATCGTTACCTTGCCATGATGTGTGGGCGAAACGTGAACCCGGACAATTCAGACTGTCAAAAACCCCTTTTGTCCCATAATGTGCATTACCAAAATTGGTACCACCCGACATCCAGGTCCAGTCACCGGTATTGGGATTATATCTCCAGAGGTAATACGCGGAATAGAAATCCTGCCCTGCACCGTAGAACCAAAAATTATTTTCGCTGTCTGTCCAATAATCGGAGCATTCAGCAAGGGAACCTGGTGAGTTGGTAGGAGCCGGAACACCTTTCACGCCGAGAACAAGATTTCCCGGGAGAGAATCGCCATCCATCCAGGTCCATTCGTTTGTTTGTATATCGTATTTCCACAAATCAGACATATACCTGTATGGAAATGATCCGGTTCTTTGTTTTGTATAACCGCCATACATCCAGAGATTGCCTGAAGTGTCGGTCCATGCAGGAGATCCTAATCCACGACAACCCGGAGAATTCAATGGAGAGGATACTCCTTTTATACCAAATGTCGGAGGTTGATTTACAGCTCCGCTATCACCTTTCATCCAGGTCCAAACTCTTGTGTCGGGATCAAACATCCACATATCGGAAAAATACCCGCTACTGTAATCCTTGCCACCGTAAATCCAGAATTTACCATTGTGATCTGTCCAAAATACAGTAGCATACAATCCCGGAGGAACATTGCTGCTGTCAGGAACGCCACGTGTTCCATATCGGCCAAGAGTGTAATATGAACTGTCGCCATGCACCCAGGTCCATAAACCGGATTGAGCGTTGCTATTATTCAGAAATAAAAATAAAAACAGAATCAGCAGGAATCCTTTTTGAGTAAGTCTGTCCATGGTTAAATATTTATATTCTCCAAGATAAAAAAAAATCTGATACCAAACTATTTTGCAGCAAGATGCTGTAAATTGAAGGCTGGTATAAATGGGGTGATTTCGAAAAAGTGTTTTATTTGGAATGTTAAATGATTAATACAGTAACCTGTAAAGGGTCATCAGCAAAATTATTACAAGCAGTGTGGTGTAAATAAGCTTGGTGTATTTTGCCAGCCAGTTAGGTAAATAAATGTCAAAATTGTCTTTTGTAGAATCAGAGTATTTGCGGGCAATTAAGGTTAATGGGCAATAAAACTTAAAGAGGAGCAAGGTGATTCCTTCCAATACAAATAAGCCAAACCCAATCCACAGCCAGAGATCCAGTTTATTCGTGAGCACTGCATAGAGCATTTAAAACATTACGACATTAAAAAATATCCAAATGAACGTATGGATGCTTTTTACAATGATTAATTTTGACTTATTGTTCAATGGCTCTGTGTTTTAAATAAATAAAACTGATGCAGTCATAAATTTGTCATTTACTTTGCAATTTAATAATGAATGTTTCTTTTGTAAAGCTAAATTGTCATTTTTAGGAAATATTTACTAAAGGGATGGAGGTTTTTTTATCTTCACGTTGTTGAGCTTACTGATTCTTGCTATTTTCTAATCAGTATAACTACTGAAATTGAATTGTTCTTATTTGCAAATAATACGACCGTAAATTATTAAACTAAATCATCATGAAAAAAATCTTACCACTTTTTTTGTTTTTTCAAATATTAGTTGTTGTTGTAGTTGCGCAAAATCGAGACGCAAATGGCTGGTCAGGAGATGAAAAATTAGAGACTCCGTCGGCTCTTAATCTTCTACGTCATTCTATAATGCTGAATACTGCGAATTCAAATTCGCTTATTTACGATACTGTGCGCACGATTAGCGAACTGAATGATCCAAATGCTGCTGATGCTTATCCATGGCTGTCTCCGGATGCACTTCATTTGTATTATGTGAATTCAACAGCGGGAAATCAAATCATGTTCTCGCAAAGATTAACCACAACGGCTCCATTTTCTGCTCCGGTTCCTGTCAGTCTTCCCGTTTCAATTTTGTCAATTTGGTTATCGGAAGATGAATTGGATTATTATGGTGCTGATGGCGGCGCTTTATACTACGGTCACCGTACATCCACTTCACTACCATTTACAAGCTTTTCCATTATCACACTGAATGGTTTTACAACTTCGTTTTTCTCCGGACCATCTCTGGATCAATCGCAAAATGAATTATATCTGTATGTTGTAGGTGCTCAAACTTTAATTGCACAATTGACCAGAACCGGTCCTACTGCATTTGATCTTGTTCGAATTCTTCCAATGCCGGTAAATTTCCTCGCGAGCCCCGGACAATTATCAAAAGACGGATTATCCTTTTTTATGCCTTTAAAGCACAGCGGACAGCCATCAAGGTTGTATGAATACACCCGTGCATCACTAACAGATTCTTTCACCCTGAGTTCTTTTAATCTTGTTCAGAGTATTGCGGATACCGTGACGTGGAAAACTCAACCTACCGTATCAGACAATGCATCTTATTTGGTCTTCGCCGCTTCGCAAACAAATTCCTGGGTTCAGAATGATTTGTACATCGCTCATGGAGATGAATTTGTTTCGGTTTTCAATGCGGAAGAATTACCGCATGTGTACTTCAGTCCAAATCCTTCAGATGGTAGATTAAATTTATATACTGGAAAAACGACAATTTCTACATTGGAAATTATAAACATTCTTGGAGAAATCATTTTCAAAGCTGAAGGCCTTCCTTTGGATCAAATACTCGAGATTGATTTGGCAGGAAAAGCAAAAGGATTATTGATTTGTAAAGCAGGTGCCGAGTCAGGCAAAAGCAAACTATTCAAACTAATCATTAATTAAGTAGAGGAATAAAATAATTCTTCATTACTATCATGATTTACTTTTGCTTTTCTTTTTGGAAGGTTTAGCTTTCTTGTTAAACGCCAGACATAATTCTATCCAGTATTCAAAATTTTTCTTTGTTTTCATCCCTTCTTTACTCACGTATACGTAACCTTTCATTGGTCTTCCTGTGAAATCCATTTGTCGGCATCCGTCTCTTTCTAATGCATCTTCATAGATTTCAGGGTCTATCCTGCACATCATTTCATCTCCGACAACGCCAATACACATCTTTCCATTCACCATGTAACAGGCACCTCCAAACATGTGTTTTTCTTCTACATCATCAAGATGCACCAGAGATTCCATGATCCTGTCTGCAAGCTTTTGTTCGTATGCCATTTAGATAATTAATTTGAAAAAAAATTATCTTACCTGATATGCTTTCCAGTCTTGAGCGCTGTAAGTTCCGCGAATGGTGATGGTTAATTTCAAGGATTCAAAAGTCTTGAAACCTTCCATACCTGTATTAGGGTCATAGAAATAAAATTTATTGCCATCCTGATCCGGATTTTTCAAAGCGGCGATCCCGATTGCATGCGTGTATTCGGTTTGCCCACTCGGAACTACAACCAGAATCCAATAACTCGGAATTTCTTCCAGGAGTTCATTCATAATTCCGCTCACAGAATCATGAATCACGGAACTATTTGAAAGATTCGTATGTTGGAACAACCCTCTCATGAAATCGGATAATGTATTTGTACTTGCCATCATTTTCGCCTGCAATATGGAAGCGAGAAATTCATCCGGACGCGTAGACATCACCGGCAATCCCCGCATCACATTTTTCATCCATAAACAGGTGAGTCCCGCGCAAATTCCGTATTTCGTATCCTTACTGATTTCAGTTGTTCCGGGTTTGAGCATTGTCTTCGCGGAAACATTGTTGGAGCTGGTGTAGATGTATGGCATGGTCTAAAGTTTAAATTGTGCTGATAAAGATAAAAAATCTTGAATAAGATATGCATTTGAGATAAAACTTAAATCTTTATCTTCTATTTACCCTGAACTGGTATTGTAGCATAAAAAAGAACGCCTGTGACCCTTCCGGATCACAGGCGTTGTTGGTTTTTCATGGGCAAACACTTAATCTATCATCAGCTTCTTGTTGACGGAACCATGCAGAGAAGTTACTCTCAATACATAAGCACCGGCAGGGAACTGACTGCAATCCATTTCATATTGCTTCAATGAATCGCTTTGTTTCAGGTTGGTTTTATAGATGACAGAACCTTTGGCATTGATCAATTCAATAGAACGAATTTCGTCTTTTGAAGTGAGCTCAAGTTTTACTTTTGCATGAGCCGGATTTGGGTAAACAGAAATCAGGTTGTTCAGATCAACGGATGATAGGCCTGTGCAAATATCTACTGTGATATTTTGTATCGCTTCCTGACTGCATCCATAAGCGTCTTCGTATGAATAATGAATGGCATAGGTTCCCGCTCCAATAGTCGGATCAAAGGTGTTGTTGGTTATTCCTGTTCCGGAATATACGCCACCTGCAGGAAGTCCACCGTTAAGAACGAGGGGTTGATCGTCTGTACACATGTTTGAGAATACAGGGAGACTTACTACCGGTAATGGCTCAACTGTCATTGGTGTAGTGGCGCTTCCTTTGCAACCATTTGCATCAGTATAGGAGTATTTGATGAGATAAGTTCCTACACCGATAGATGGTGTGAAATATGCACCATTCACTCCCGTTCCACTATATACTCCGCCAGCCGGTGTTCCACCGTTTAAAGTAAATGTAGTGTTACATTCACCTGTATACATATCAGGACCACCGAACACAACCGGATTTGGATTCATCGTTGTATTTATCGGATCAGATACAGAAGTACAACCTAGTGCATTCGTAATTGCCACTGTCAGGTTTTCGCTTGTTGAAACATTAATGGTCGGTGTTGATTCACCTGTTGACCATAAATAGGAGGAAGGAGTGCTGTTTCCAATTGCTACCGCGTCGATTTCATTCCAGTCGGCAACTGCTGACATATCCATTGTGATTCTCACTTCAGATACAGGGAAGCTTGTTGTAGGGAATGTAATGTGAAGCATTCGTGCGCTGTCGCCGGCATATCCCGGGATCGCTGAATATACATTTTCATACAAACCGGTTCCCGGATTTTTTACAAAGACACTGTCAATTGTTCCTGGTCCGAGTGTTTCATAAATATCAATGAAATTAATTGGTACAGGATGACTGAAGCCAAGTTCCAGAAATTCTCCTGGTTCATCCATTTCTGCGGGAGCCCAGGCTGTTTCAATGTCTCCATAGACCGGATATACATCGGGTTCGCCAAGGACTTGTGAAGAGCCCCAGTCTAAAGCATCCCATTCAGTACTGAAGGAAATTATTGATGATGCGAAACGATGATCTGCAATGCCATTCAAAACGGAAAGATCTACACTGCTTCCATCACAAAATGGAGTAGCGCCGACAGGATCAATAACCGGAGTCAATGGTGCGCTAAATACTTCGACAGTTTCTTCATTGGATGTCCTGGAACAACTGCCGCCATTGGTGATTGTCACTGAATATATACCTGATTCGGAAACAAGAAGAGTTGCATTCGTATCGTTGCTCAGAGCAACTCCGTTTTTGTTCCATTGATTTCCCTGTGAAACACTGCTCGTAAATTCAGCAGTACCACCTTCGCAAAAAGCCAGCACTGAAGAAGTAGATATGCTTGGTGTGGCAGGATAAGTGAACATTGTAAGTTCTGCTGTAGGTGAATTTACTACACAACCATTCACTGTTGTTGCTGTAACAGAAAAACTTCCTGTTGCAAAAGCGATGATGCTTTCGGTTGTTTCTCCTGTGGACCACAAATAAGTATTCGAGTTATGAGAGATTAAACTCACTCCGTCAGCAAGTGTTGCGGCAGAATTGTCTACTGTATTTACAACTGTATTGTCGACTGACTGATCAAAGTTCCAGTTACCGATCAGTCCTGCGATCGGTCCGGATGCATGCAGAGTTTGATCCTGAATAATTTCAGACGGAGTTCTTACGACATTCCAGATTCTGATATTGTCGATACTTCCATCCATCCAGGCATTGCTGTATCCGATATTAATAGTATTGTCCCAGTTGAAATCGGAGTGATCCATCAAACCGGTCGCTACAAGAAATCCATCTACGTAGATTCTTTGTCCGACTCCTGATTCAACAACAACTGCAACATGGTGCCACTGCCCGTCAGCATAATTCTGACTATACGAGTTGATCGTTTCTTCTGACCACAGTCGGTGAAAGATCTGTCCGTTTGAAAGATATAGGTCACGGTCAAAATTTCCACTCAGGTCTCCGTCACGAACACTTGAAATTCCAATATTTGGTTCAGTGGTTTTGAAATCCAATTCGTAGGTATAATCTGTCTCCGGTGAATTGAATGGAATTAACACGCGTTGCCATCCTCCTGTGAAATTGAGAGCGGAACCGTATGCTGGTCCTGTCAGTGTGATAGTATCACCTTCGCAGAAATTTGCAGGCGCGCTGGTCGTAATA
>CAYMMN010000060.1:0-12711 GCA_964391495.1 uncultured Flavobacteriales bacterium
GAGCCATTCTTTCAATTAAAGAATCGTTGAGTCCAATGGCATCCGGTCCATGGTTATTATCCATGTAATAGAAGTCAAAAGAATTATATGTTTTCTTACCGGCTGAATTCACTTGTGCAAATGAATTCACCGACAACAACACAAACAATATTCCGAAAATTTTCAAAAATTTTTTCATGGTTATTTTCTTGAACTGATCATAAAATAAATATCATCCATACATCGATCGCCAGACTCTATTTTCCATTTAATAAATACACTGTCTACAACCCAATTGCTCTGCTCATCATTGATTAACTTTGTTTTAAAATCATAAAATGAATAAGACTGCGGATCAAGAACAGCAACATTCAATTTAACATGGGTAGTAAGATTATTACAAAACAATTTAACTAGCGGTCGGAAAGCGTTTTCGCGATTATTACTATTTGCAGCATCTTTAAGTTTTTGGGACCAGATCGGGTCGTACTTATAACTCACTGATGATCTGACCGGAGCCGGTGGTGGTGCCGGTAATCCAGGTTTAGGGCGTACCGTAATTACTGTACTTCCTGACCCAAAGATTCCATCTCCTTTCACTGTAAGCGAAATCTCTTTTTTGCCTGGAGTTGCATATGCAATAGAAACCCTTTGACTAACAGATTCCTGGTCATTCTCGCCAAGGTTCCAATTCCAGGAATTCGAACCCGGAGTTTGGTCTTCGATTAAAACACGATCACCAACATAAACTGTAGAAGAAGAAATTTTAATCACAGGAAATACTGATCTTGCCTCCGGCTCCTTCGGTGGAATAGTTACAACTTTGGCGGCCATACAACCTTGTGCCGTCTTCGCCATCACCGTATATTTTCCCGGCTTGTCATAACTGTGAGAAGAAATAATCCCATCCTTGCCCTCTGTGCCGTCACCGAAATCCCAATGAACCCCACTGCTGTCTGTGCCTGTTGATTTGAAAACAACCGCATCACCCAGCCTGGGAAATTCAGGACTGTAAACTATTCCGGGTTCGACACATGGCTTTGGCGCATTCATCTTCATACCCAATAATACCAGTGCCAAAAGACAGGTAATCGCGAAAGTAAAATGTACACTTCTATCCACAGTTATCAGTATTTACAATTAATTATTTCCCAAATCCGTATTTAAGTCCCAACATGGCCCCAAAATTCTGACCGTCATATTTACTAATACCATTCAATACAGATTGATATTCGTTGTCTTTCCCAACAGGTGAATAATTTGATTCCTGTTTCTTTGAAGAAAAATGTATCGAATACACTGCCCCTGCAAATACGCTAAACGACTGATCAATCATATAAAAAGCGCCAACCCTGGCAATACCACTAAACCCGATTCTTGATACTTTTTCTGAAGTTCCGGTGAGTGCTTTATCCAATGCAACATCATAACCACTTCGTTGTAACATGTCGAAATAAGTAGCCGCCCCTGAATTACTATAAGCATTTACTACATCCCGGGTAATGATCCAATCTGATTGGGAATACTGATAATTCTTAGAATAGGTCCAGGGTTCATTCGCAATTGTCCCCGCGACATAAATAGCTTCTTTATCAGCAATTGAACTGGATGTGGTAGAAATGCTAATCAGATCGAATGCTGGTCCAAGCTCATAATAAATTCCGATTTTTTCCTGCAATCGTTTTCTAAACTTCAGCATCACTGGTATGGAAAGGTAGGTTGATTCCCAATGTTCGTGGGTGTCCTTTAGTGTTAACAATCTGCGGAAAGGATAATGAACCGGATTGCGATCCACCTCCTTATATTCAGCATGAAATCCATCCCAGGCCAGATCCATGGTAAATTTATTGTAGTTAATTCCGAGACCGATTGCTGCAGTATTATTCTTATTCAGACTAAGTGAAACCTCCAGCCCATTGATCAGGCTTGTTGCAGATTTTGAAACATAAGCAAGTGTTCCGGCATGTGTATTTTCCAAATCCACTTCGTCATAAGCAAGAGTAGATTTTTCAAAAACCGGATTCTTTGGAGTATTCACAACAAAACCGAGAAACAGTTCTATACCATATTTATTGGTAAACACTTCCTTGGGACATCCTTTGTTGAATGAACTTCCATACTCTTCAGGACAAGGATCTTCATTATCAGGAATTCCATCCCTGTCACGATCAAGACAACCTTTAAAACGGATCTCTCCCTTCACACCGGGACAAGCATCCTGCTCATCGATCACTCCATCGTTATCCTTATCATTTGCACAACTGAATGAAGACCCAATCATGGATATTTTCTTGATTAAAAAAGAACTTCCATTGACCACTGCAAGTTCCAGCAAAAGCGTATCATTATTTTCAAATCGATTCAATGTGGAAGATTTTCCACTCACTTTTTTTTGAATGACAACATTGATGAGGTTACTATCAAGACGATCAAAATTTATTGTCGAATTCAGAATTTCAACCCGGATACCGGCAGGAAACCCTTTTCGTACATCAGCAATGTATTCATCGAGTGGTTTATTTTTCAACTGGTAAGGGCTACCACCTAAATTATCCTCAACGACAGACGCGTCAATGTCATCAAAAACGATTGCATTTTCAGCAAACATCTCTTTGAATTTTTTTGCCTGAGATTCGGAAAATTCAGTCCCTCCTATTTCCCTAAACGAGGAAGTACTTGAGAAATCGTTCAGAAAATCATCCAGTTTGTTCATCAGTTCCTTTTTGGAACTCTGTGCATTGCTCATCAAAGACAAACAGAATAAACCCAAAAAAGAAATATAGAAATGTTTTTTCATGATCATGAATTATTGAATAACAAATGAAATTAAAGCCGTTTCATCCTGTGTGGAAACTACCCTTAACCAATAAATTCCTTTTCCCAGATTAAAATCGGATTCGAACCTGACCTCCGCCTGTGATCCTAACTCAACCTCCTTGCTACCTACCTGTTTACCCAATGCATCAAATATTTGCATCGTCGCTTTTGTACCCAAAAAGTTTTGCAAAGAAATCACAAAACTTCCCTGACTAGGGTTCGGAAAAACAAGAAGGGACGGCGAACCATCTGTTGTCTCTTGTGGCAAGCCCCCTCTTACGTAATCAGGAAAATCAGTTCCATTAATGCCACCGAAATAATATTTACTCTTGCAATTTCCTTGTTGAAGTATTACCCAGTAATAAAAGTTTGCAACATCAAAACTATTTCCAAATGAACATGATTGGAAAATTTGATTGGGAATTATAGAATCCTTTAAATCCGATTTCCTGTCACAACCCCATTGAAACCCATCCACATCATTGCGTAAACACACAAGGGTATTATCCAGCTCAAGGTATTTCACAATATTGCCTGATGTATTGGGTGCAATATCCGGAGTGATCGTAAACTGAATGAAAGCAGAAGCCCCTCTGCATACCGGGTCATTTGTGTATACACCATATACACTTACAGAATCCGTTTGAACTGATGTTACCGCATTCACGCTAAAGCCACCAACAGTACTTGTATCCGGATTATTCATGTTCAACAAAGTTGAACCCATTGTACTCCAGATATATTGCATATTTGCCTGTGCTGCCAGAGGTAAAATTATATTCTGAGCAAAGCTGCAAACAGTCGTATCGCTATGAGGAATTACAGGTGAGGCAGGAACCCTGTGTATAACCAATGGTATCGTGTCCTGAATGCCATTGCACGCATTTGGATCTGACGTTATTGGCTGAACAAGTAAATTCGCGAACCCGGTATTGATCAAAGACTGATTTGAAATAGTAAAATTAAAATTATTAATACTGATTGTGTCCTCCTGTGGTCCAATAACGAGGCTGTCAGAAAGTGCGACAATATTCCAATGATGACTGTAACCCGCGATATCCACCAGGTTAGCAGTAATATTATCGCCTGAACATACTGAACTTTGATTTACAGTTACAAGTTCTTGTGGAGCTGTGCGGATTCTTAAATTCGTTGATTCAAATCCGGAAATACAACCCCAGTTATCGATACTATCGCGATACTGAGCTCTGATAATTATCGTAGTATCTCCGGGAATTGTTCCAATGTTCAGATTTCTTTGGAAATTGGAAATAGTATCGCCAATCGGATTCCAGGATAAACTTTGATCTAACCTCCATTCCCAATGGAAATGTCCGGTGCCGGAATTATTCCCTTGTGTAACGGAGCTCATAAATCTCAGCGTATCCCCATTACACATACTTACCTTTGAAGTTGATACATTCCCGAGTATAGGTTGATTGAAAAGACCTGCTGTTTTGTTAGTAGTAGGTGTATCGCAACCCAAACCCTCAGTATGATACACACAGGAAAGGATGGTGGATGTATTCTGTGCATTATCAACATGCAGTGTTTCAAGTGTACTGGAGCCATTGATTGTTCCTGAATTCGTATTCCATTGATAATGCCATGGACCTACTCCTCCATTTGTATCAACGAATGCTGTAAGATTAGCCCCAACACAATTAAATCCGTCATCAACAATATGAATGTTCGCCACAGGCTGAGCTTTGACCTGATAAGAAACAGTGTCACTAGCAAGAGCACAACCATATGAACCAGGGTTACCCGGATTGTAAGTGCAGACATAAGAAACACTATGTCCGGCTTGCTGACTCAGATCATGATTATAATTCAATAATGTATCGATATCATTAATTGATTGCGCAGAGGTCTGGTCAATGAGATAAGTCCAACTGTAAGTTCCGAAAAGCGAACTCGTATTGTGCGCTGTAATATTCGTAATGAAAGAACCTGCTGCGCAAATTTCAGCAACGTTTGTATCCGCAGTAATACTAATGGAAGGATTGGAATTCAATGTGACCAAAATGGAATCCTGAATGAAACACTCCATTCCATTTGCTGTGGTGTGGGTCAGCAAAACAACTCTGTTAGTATCCGGAAGAGAGGATGAAGTAGTGGAAAATTGAGCAGAGGTTCCGGCTCCATTGTTCCAACTATAGCTGTCAAAGTAACCATCCTGAGCATTCAACTGAAATCCGGAAGCACCGGAACAGGAAACAACAGCATCCGATAAAGAATTTCCCAGTGAATCCCGGAAATTAATACCATTAGCAGTGATATAAATCAAATCAGTCCATGTGACTGTATCTGAAACTCCAAAATTATTTTCCACCACAAGTTTTACTGAATGAGCACCGGCGGATGAATAATAAATACGCGGATTGGGAACTGTATCTTCTGAAGGCTGACCTCCTGGAAAATACCAATGCCATTTTGAAGGATGGTGATAGCTTGCATCATAAAACTGAACATATCCGGGACAAAAATTATGGACACCCTGTGTTCCAGTTCCTAATCCGGGACTCGGTATCACATAGGGAATCGGTGCCAGACTATCATCATTAGCAATAATGAGTTTATAATCTTCGATTTCACCGCTGTGAACGGAATCAGGATTCGGACACTGGAAATCAAATTTCGCAGAATCTGAAACAACAACCCTTAAATGTATTGGACCAGCGGAGAGATTGTTTGGTGTCCGGAATTTAAATGGGCGACTTTGTTGCGCTCCAGCGCCATTGTCAGTATAATATGGAATTCTGTCACTACTACCTAAAAGTAAATTTTCGTTCGCATTACTGGTGTTGAATTCCCCATCATTATTCCAGTCTGCAAAAATTCCAACATAGGCTGTTGTTCCTATTGGTTTCACCCATTGAACAAGAATGTTATGAGTAGTATCAGAAGTTAGAGGAATAGCCGCACTGACTGAATCGTAATAATTTTTATACACCACTGTTCCTCCTGCACTCAATGAGGTTGTAAATCCATCCACATTCAGATCATTGACAAATGTCCCATTAACGGAAGAGCTACTGTTGGAAGGATAACACAAAGTATCGGAAAGATAAATCAGATAATCTTCGTACTCGCCCCTTGCGAATGAAACACATGCTTCATCTTCGTAAGTTGTGGTGACCTGTGCATTGGATAATTGAACACGAAATCGCTTGAAACCAGTTGCATTCGGTAAAGTAATTGTTGTCGTAGTGTCCTTATCGACAGGAGGACCTGCTGGCACAGGAATAACAATAGTATTAAACCGCTCATAATGTTCATTCTCTCCGTCATCATCAAAATCTATCCATGTGTTCAGGTATGCAAAATTCGATAACAGGTTTTTCAGATGAAATGTAATTGGCAGATTGAATCCGCTTGAAAACTGGCCAAGGAATGTGGGATTGTTTGTATAATCAGAATGACAATCAGCACCTTTTCCGGTATTGAGATTTACAATATTTCCAAATTCAATACCGTCAAGCATAAAAGTAGTATCACATTGTGACAAAATCGGAAAACAATAATTGGAATCAATTTCAACTGTGTAATCCAAGGTTTGTCCAATCAACGGATTAATCGGTTCACAGGCTAAAAAATCCGAACGTAAACCAAGTCCGCTTGTCGTATCTGTCACCATCACACGTAAGCGCTTATCACCGGGATTGACCCAGTTAGGAATATGAAACTGAATGGTACCGGAAGCTCCGGGCCCATAAATAACTCCTATCTTTTCATCCTGTCCGTCAAATGAAAAATCTTCATTGTAATCAATCCATGCAGTGAAAGCACATCCGGGCTTATTCGCAACAATTCGTAATGACTGATTTTTTCCCCGTATCAGCTCAGTCGTATATAAATAAAATGAATCTGTAGTTGTGGTACTGGAATAATCAATATACTGAGCAGCCTGATGCGCAACGGAATGATTATCACGTAAATCGCCAAGGACAACTTGCTGAATATAAGTCGCATTAGGAAGTGTGCCGGTATACAGTGGAATGCAGTAATTTTGGCTATTGCCCTGTTCAATAAAAACACTAAAAAGACACAACAGTATGAACAATAATTTTTTCATCAGGATAAGAGTTTGAACGGAGGTAAATATAGAATTTGCCCTGAGAATTAACAAAAAATGTTTTGATGGAAAAGCATGTTAACCAATCTGTGCAATGAACCGGAATCCGGCCTTCTTGGCGCTGAAATAACAACATTCAGAAGTGAATTTATCTGTTTTTTGAATTGCCGGATGTATATTCTATATTTGTTTCTTCCCGATTGAAATCACTTAGTAAACTTTATCCTAAACAATTAATTAAGATGCTTAAAACGAAACTTTTTATTCGTTGCCTTTTTGTTTGTCTCATTATAGGAGTTGCTGCGGACATTCTGACCAATAAAGCAAAATCATATTCCGATTACACAACCGCTTTTACCCCATTCTATAATTATACAGGTTCACCACATGATGTTTCGAATTGCACTTCATGTCATACAGGAGTCTCTCCCCAAAACAATCCTGTCGTAGCAAGCATCTATACAAATGTTCCAGCTTCAGGTTATAATCCATTATCTGTTTACACCATTACTGTCCGTGTAGCAAGCATCGGTCATACCTCCTTTGGATTCTCACTTTGCTCGCTGGATTCCATTGATCAGTTCAAGGGTACATTGATATCAACTTCTCCCAGAACATTTGCTTCATACGGAGGGGTTGTCGGAAAATACATTACACAAACACTCACAGGATTAGTGAATACTGACTCAGCCAACTGGAGCTTTAACTGGACAGCCCCGGCAGCCGGATCAGGGAGAATTACATTTTATGCAGCCATTGTAATTGGAGACGGAAATGGAAGTTCTATTCCATATTCCTCCACTTCAGACTTGACCTATCTCGCCAATTTACAAATACAGGAAAGGAGTTGTGCACCTATCCAACCGGATCCGATTGTTGGCCCTGTAACAGTGTGTAGTAATTCAACAGTAACTTATTCTGTTCCGGCTGTATCTGGTGCTACGAGTTACACATGGGATTTACCGACAGGATGGACCGGATCATCCACCACAAATTCCATTTCTGCAACGGCAAGTGGAATCGGTGGAAATGTTACCGTATATGCTTCAAATGCCTGCGGAAATGGCGATCCTATCAGCCAACCCATTACTGTAGTTCCGGCTGTAACTGCCAGTATTTCCGCAACAGATGCTACCTGTTTTGATGCAAACAATGCATCTGTTTCCGTAAGCCCCCTCAGTGGAACAGCGCCATTTACATACAGCTGGCAACCAGCTTCCGGTTTTGGGTCCTCTGCAAATTCACTTTCACCTGGAACATATACAGCAACGATAACTGATTTTTACGGATGCACAGTAACAGCTTCAGCAACTGTTTCAGAACCTTCTGAAATTATTGTAACCACTACTTCGACTCCGGCTACATGTGGAATTGCCAATGGAACCGCTACCGCTAATTCTCAGGGAGGTGCCGGTAATTATACTTATCTCTGGTCCAATGCCGGAGAAACCGACTCTTCTATTTCACAATTATCGAGTGGCACTTATACTGTGCTCGTAACAGATGGACAAGGTTGTACCCAGACAGGAGCTGTCACTATTATTGCTCCAAACGCACCTGTTATAAGCCTTGAAGCACAAAGCAACGTCACTTGCCATGGCAGTGCAAACGGAAGCACTTCCGTGACCGTTACTGACGGCACACTCCCCTATTCATATAGCTGGATGCCTAATGTGAGCACTACCGACTCCGCCTTCAATCTGTCACCCGGAAATTACACCATAATTGTCACTGACGATCTTGGCTGTTCAACTTCTTATTCCACACTGATTACAGAACCCGATCTTCTTGGTTCCGCAATCACATCTTCCCCAATACACTGCAATGGAGATACTGACGGAGCTTTGGATGTAAGCATAACAGGAGGAGTTTCACCGTATACTTTTTCATGGAATACAAATCCGGTTCAGAATACTTCTACAGCAACCGGACTCGCAGCAGGAACATACACTGTAACATTCACAGATAATAACGGTTGCTCAGGCACAAATACGGGAACAGTTGTCGAACCAGCACCATTGAGTACATTGGTCACCCAGCATTTTGTCTATTGTTATAATGGAACAATTGGCTCCCTTGCAAAAGTATCAGTTTCGGGAGGCACAGGTAATTACTCCTATCTCTGGAATACGGGTCAAACAGCAGATTCAATTGCAAATATTCCTGCCGGGAATTATTCTGTGACAATCACGGATCAAAATGGATGCACTATGGTACAGCCTTTTACGATCCTGCAACCTGATTCGATTCATGCAGTCGACAATTCAACAGATCTTCATTGTTACAACGATCACAGCGGAATCGCTGCTGTTACGGTGACCGGAGGCAGTCCTCCGTATACGTATTATTGGCCTAATGATACTTCAAATCATTCTGCCTCATTCACCGGATTGGTTGCGGGAAATTATCAGGTTTACATCAGTGATTTTTACGGGTGTTACAAAATAAAAACCCTCGTTGTTCAGCAACCGGCACAACTAATCAGTCAGGCATTTACTGACAGTTCACTGTGCCGGCAGGATTCTCTTAACTTAGGCGGTCTTCCTACTGCCATTGGAGGAACACAACCTTATACTTACTCCTGGTCTCCTTCAAGATATCTTGACAATACAGTGTCTCCAAACCCATTTTGTATCCCTGACAGTTCTACCATTTATACCCTTTCCATCTCCGATGCAAATAATTGTATCACCACCTCTACTGTAGACATCACAGTATTTCAACATTCCCCGCTTTATATAACAGAAGGAAATGATACGATGCTCTGGACAATAGGCGGATTCGATTCATATCAATGGTATTTGGATGGATCTCCGATTCAAAATGCAACACATTCTTATTTTGCAACCCATGCGAATGGAAACTACACCATAGAAGTTGTGGATACAAATGGTTGCCGTTTCATGTCGGAGATTTATTCATTTGAAGTTTCCATGAAGGATATTTTCAACAGGCTTGATCTTACTCTCTACCCTAATCCGGTAAGTGCTTCTCTCAATCTGAAATTACCATTAGAAATGATGAAAGGAAATTATCTGATTATAAATGGTAAAGGGCAGGTGGTATTAACAGGAACGATCCAGGAAATGAATTCAAATATTGATGTTTCGCAGCTTGGTTCAGGATTGTATACATTAATCCTGGAGAAAAATGAACTCATGAAAAAGCTGAAATTCACAAAAGAATAACTCCCCCCAAAAAAAAAACGGATCACAATTGTGATCCGTTTTTGAAAATAACTATGGATTGAAATTTTTAACTTAAGAAGGAATTTGTTTTAAATCCGCAATCATTTGCTCAAGTTCCTTGATCTTTTTTTCCAATTGCGGCAATTTTCTGAAAACAACATAGGTTCGTTTGTAATCCCCAATATTAAATGCAGGTGATCCCTGTACAATTTCTCCTTCGGTTGTGATACTCGAACCAATACCGGATTGTGCAGCTATTTTTACCTTATCAGCAATTGTGATATGCCCAACAATTCCAACCTGTCCGCCAATCATACAATCCTTCCCTATTTTTGTAGAGCCCGCTACTCCTGTCTGCGCAGCGATCACTGTGTTTTCTCCGATTTCAACATTATGCGCAATCTGAATCAGATTATCCAGTTTAACTCCTTTTCGGATAATAGTAGAACCCAATGTTGCACGATCGATAGCTGTATTGGCACCAATCTCAACATAATCTTCTATGATTACATTTCCGATCTGAGCGACTTTATTGTACTGATTTTCGCTGTTAGGCATAAATCCAAATCCATCCGCTCCGATTACAGTTCCGGTATGAAGGGTGCAATCTTTTCCTATCACACAATCTGAATAAACTTTAGCACCGGCAAATAATGTTGTGTTATCTCCTATGGTTACATTGTCTCCTACAAACACCTGTGGGTAGATCTTTACATTATTGCCAATCTTCGCATTCTGTCCGATGTAAGCAAATGCCCCCACATAACAATTCTCACCCATCCGTGCATTCGTAGCAATAAAACTCGGCTGCTCAATACCCTTCTTGTCACGCTGAATCTGATTATATATTTCCAACAACTTGACAAAACTCTGGTATGCATTCTCCACCCTGATAAGGGTAGCTTTTACAGGCTGTTCAGGAACAAAATCAGCATTAACAATAACCGCGGAAGCATTCGTTGAATAAATGAATTGAGCATATTTCGGATTCGCCAGAAAACTTAATGATCCCGGGGTTCCCTCTTCAATTTTACTTAAACGGTCGACCTTCACTCCCGCGTCTCCTTCGACAACTCCATGAAGGAGATCACTGACTTGTCTGGCTGTAAATTCCATCGATTTTAAATGAGCCTCTAAGGTAAGATTTTTTATGTATAGCAGTCAACTGATAGCTGCTATTCCTTTGAAATAACGCAATTTAGGGTCATTTATTTTAAGATTTGCTTAAATGCAGGAAGATTACAAATCCGTGATTTTAAATAATGATGCCGAGCCCCGAAATCGAAGTTTGATAGCCTCATTTTGCTGGTCAAAAACTCAGGGTATTTCAGGGATGGAATTCACATATTCCGATATTACAGAAGCCAATAAGGATGTCGAAACCTGTTCAATTGTGTGAGGTGTATCAGGAAGCATTCTGAATGATGAATTGGGAAAAATCTTCATGAAAGCCATTGTCTCATCCATTGTAACCATTGTATCCTTTTCACCCAGACAACAAAGTACCGGTATTGCGGATGATGCTGAGTCCCCTATTCTCAACTCGGGATTATCACCGAGAGAAAACATCAGGTCAGCAGTGTTTTTCAGAACCTGTTGCCAATTTGATGAACCGTGCCTCTTCATAAGATCCGCTGCAAAACCCGGAACCTTCTCCAGTATCTTTTCCGCGTTCATTCTGGAACTTTCCTTCCTGGCGGATTCTGGAGTCCAGTCAAATTTTGTTCCCAGAGTAATGATGCCTTTAAATAAATCCGGTCTTTTCTTTGCCAGTGACAATGCAACATACCCTCCCATGCTATAACCAAATACATAAACCGGAGAATTGAAACTAGTACACAATCGTTCAAGGAAATCCGCAAAATTGCTGATACTCCACGACAGTCCATGATCAGGAGATTTTCCATGCCCGGGAAATTCCACAATCACTGGGTGAAGATTTGTTAAAGCCTGAGAAAGGTTTTCCAATTGATCAGCACTTCCCAATGCACCGTGAAGAAGGAGTATGCCGGGTTGATCAGACATGAAACTCTGATTTATTTAGGAAAAGAAATATAATATTTTTCAATCGGCCCACTGATCGATTTTATATTCAAAGTATCCGCCGCATCTGCAATATCCAAAACATCTCCGTTCTTCAGGAGAATATTGATTTTGTCACTTCGGGTATCATATGCATTGTTCACAAGAGCACCGTGCACAACAAAATAACTCACTTCATCGGGATTCAGGCGATACATATCTGCAACCTGTGCTTTTTTATCAATGATAAATGAATCTGAGAATTTTTCCTTCTGCAGGACTATTTTAAAAAGCTGCCTGTTCATCATTCTCCTGCACAATTCCGAGAGAATCGTATCAGGATGTTTACTCCATTGCTTCACTGCCGTGGTGATATCACTGTCGTCCAGTTCTGAAAATGTACCCAGCAGCGAAGGATCATTCAGAAAATCTTCGCGTGTATAAACTCTCTCCAGAAAACAAGCCAACGCAGGTGTTGCAAACAAATCCCTGCCGTCACGGCGAAGATCCTTGGCCCGGCGCAGAATATTGATGAGCAATTGCTCGGCGCAAACGACAGTTTTGTGCAGGTTTACCTGCCAGTACATCAAACGCCGGGCGATCAGAAACTTTTCAATGGAATGCAGA